>NZ_SOHB01000022.1:0-67331 GCF_004403055.1 Cryobacterium sp. TMT1-19 | reverse complement strand
ACAGTCAGAAACCTAGACAGGAAGCGGCGTGCGGCCGTTAAGGCGCTCCGCAACACCCACGGATGAAGCAGGAGAGCCAAAATCTCCGTCGAATTCGTTAGGGCCGGTCGCCGCGGTCGCCCGCAGCGACCACATCCGCAGCATCTGCCGACCAGGTCCGCGGCGCGGGTTCTACGCCGCTGCGCGGCTGGCACGCCACGCGCTTTGCGGCGCAGCACCCGCGTACCGCTCCTGGAGCGTGCGACGGATGCCGCTACGCGGCTGCGCCACCCAGGTAGGCGTTGTGCACCTCGGGGAGTTCCACGAGCTCGGCCGGGGTTCCCGTGAGGGCCACCCGTCCGCGGTGCATGACCACTGCCCGGTGCGCGATCTTGAACGAGGCGCGCACATTCTGTTCCACGAGGAGAACCGCGAGCTGCTTCTCGACGCAGAGCCGGGAGAGCACGTCCATGATCTCCGCGACCACCTTCGGCGCGAGGCCGATGGACGGCTCGTCCAGCATGATCGCCGTCGGGTTCGCCATCAGGCCGCGCCCGATCGCCACCATCTGCTGCTCGCCACCCGAGAGGGTTCCGGCGGCCTGACCCATCCGGGTGCGCAGCCGGGGGAACAGCTTGAGGATCGAGTCGACGTCGCCGTGGCCCTTCTTCGTCCAGGCACCCAGCATGAGGTTGTCACGCACCGAGAGGGTCGGGAAGCACAGCCGGTTCTCGGGCACATGGGTCAGGCCGAATCCGGCCATCTTCTCCGTGGGCTTCCCGGTGATCGTGCGACCCTCGAGGCTCACGCTGCCCCCGGTGGGCCGGATGAGGCCGCTGACGGCTCGCAGCAGGGTCGTCTTTCCGGCCCCGTTCGAGCCCACCACAGCCACGATCTCCCCACGCGCCACCTCGAAGCTGACCTCGTGCAGCACCGCGAGCTTGCCATAGCCGGCGTCCAGTCCGGAAACGATCAGCGTCATGCGTGCTCCTCCAATTCGTTCAGTTCCGCTTCGGCCTCGTCGAGGTCCGTGCCCAGGTAGGCAACGACCACGGCGGGGTCATTGCGCACGGAAACCGGGTCGCCGTAGGCGATGAGCACACCGTCGTCGAGCACCGCGACATGGTCGGCGAGGGACATGACCTGCGCCACATCGTGCTCGACGAGCACGATCGTGAGCCCGGCGGTCCGCAGCCGCCGCAGCAGCTCGGCCATCACCTCGCGCTCAGCGCCGGATAGGCCGGCCATCGGCTCGTCGAGGAGGAGCAGGGCCGGCTCGGCGGCCAGAGCCCGGCAGACCTCCATGATTCGCTGCTTGCCGAACGACAGATCCGAGGCCGAGTCGTCCGCGGCATCCGAGAGTTTCATCGACTGCAGGATCTCGTAGGACGCGGCGCGGTGGGCGCTCTGCTCACCCGACTGCAGCCCCAGCATTCCGCGGAGGACGCCCGCGCTTCCCTTGCGGTACCTGCCCATGTACACGTTGCCGACGACATCCGTCGAGGTGAAGACCTGCAGGTTCTGGAACGTGCGGGTCAGCCCGTGCGCGGCGGCGACGTGCGGTTTGCGGCCGGAGATTACCTGGCCGAGGAACGTGACGGTGCCCTCGCTTGGGGTCAGTGCTCCGGAGATCATGTTGAAGCAGGTCGTCTTGCCGGCACCGTTGGGGCCGATCAGACCCAGGATGCTGCCGGCCGGCACGGTGAGGTTCACATCGTTGACGGCGACGACGCCGCCATATCGTTTGCTCAGTCCCTCGAGGACGAGGATCGGCTCACCGGCCGCGACCGGGGTGCTGACCGCCGGGAGCTGCGGAATCGTCGTGTCATCCTCCGGGACGTGCGCATGCGCGTCGCCGGGTGGGCGCTTCCCGGTGAACGGCAACTTCTGCCACAGCGTGGTCGCCGCCTGGTGGAGGCCGCCGGGCAGGAGCAGGATCACCAGGATCAGGACGATACCGTAACCGAGCAACTGCACCTCTCCGGTGGCGCCGGGGAAGACGGCCGGGATGACGTCGCGCATGCCCTCGCCGAGGAATTGCACAAGGAAGGCACCCGCGACGGCGCCCCAGACCGATCCCAGGCCCCCGATGACGACCATCAGCAGGATCGAGACCGACAGGTGGAATTCGGCGGTGGCGGGGCTCACGATCGCGACCTGGTAGGCGTAGAACACTCCGCCGAGGCCCGCGAAGCCGGCGGAGAGCACGAAGACTTCCAGCCGCAGCGCATAGGTGTTGACGCCGAGGCTCTCGGCGGCGAGTTCGGAGTCGTTGACGGCCGAGAGGGCGCGACCGGCGCGGCTGTGGGTGAGGTTGAGGGCCAGGATGAGCCCGATCACCACGAACGGCGTCACGAACCAGAGGAAGAAGCCGCTGTTGTCGATCGGGATCCCGAGCACCGTGGGTCGCGAGATGCCGTAGATGCCCGTGGTTCGTCCGGTGACATCCCATTCGCGCACGCCGATCATCACGATGAAGCCGAGCCCCAGCGTCGCCAGCGCGAGGTAGTGGCCGCGCAGGCGCATCAGCGGAAGGCCCACGAGCAGGGCGACCAGCATCGCGGCGAGAACACCGACGGTGGCCGCCACCGGGCCGGGCAGATCGAGCTTCGTCAGCAGGATCGCGTGGGTGTACGCGCCGATCGCGAAGAACGCGGCCTGCCCGAGGCTGACCTGCCCGGCCAGACCCATCAGCAGGTTGAGCCCGATGGCCGGCAGGGCGAAGATCATGGCGAACACGACGATGTTCATAACCGAGGAACTTGCCGTGAAGGGGACCACGATCATCAGCGCGACGAGCACGCCGCAGCCGATCAGCGTGCTCTTGTTGTTCGCCCAGAAACGCGTGCGGAGGGAGCGCGTCCCGGCGAGGCTAGGTGTGGTTGCATGTGTCATTTCGCTACACCCTGACCGCTGTGGGCTTGAGAACGAGGCCCTGGGGACGGACGACGAGCACAAGGATGAGGATGAGGAAGGCGGCGCCGTCCCTCAGGCCGGACGAGACGTACCCGGCCACGTAGGCCTCGATCACGCCGAGCAGGAGAGCCCCGACGATCGCGGCACGAAAGGAGACGAAGCCGCCGAGGACGGCGGCGACGAAGCCCTTGAGGCCGAGCAGTACGCCGCCCGACCAGAGCGAGAGGTAGATCGGGGAAGCCACCACGCCGGCGACACCCCCGACGAAACCCGCAATCGCGAAAGCCAGCACTGACGCGGTGACCGGTGAGATCCCCACGATGCGCGCCGCAACGGGCTGCTCCGCACACGCCCGCAGGGCCTTGCCCCAGCGCGACTTCTCGTAGAAGAGCACGATTCCGCCGCCGACCACGACGAGGGCGCCGATCATCCAGAATTCCTGAGAACGGATGCTCACCCCGCCGATCAGAATGTTGGTCCCCGGGAACAGGGGCACCCCCTTGGCCTCGGGCCCCCAGGCCAGCAGCATGATCGCCTGCAGCAGAGTCGAGACGCCGAGGGTCAGGATGATGGACGTGAGCGGGGTCAGCTTCTTCACCCGCGCGATGATCAGTCGTTCCATCGCAATGGCCACCAGGGTCACCGAGAGGATGGCGAACAGGATCGCGAGAAGGAGCGGCATCCCGGCCGCGGCGAGCCAGGCACTCCCCAGTCCGGCCAGCATCGCGAACTCGCCCTGGGCGATGTTGATGACGTGGCGAACCGTGTAGACGGCGATCAGGCCGACGGCGAGCAGGGCGTACACAGAGCCCTGTGAAAGCCCTGCCACCGTCAACTGCAGGAAATCAGTGAGCACGATTAGTCCTTGAGGAGGTTCCAGCGACCATCCTCGGCCTCAGCCAGGATGAGGGCGGTGGCGTCGAGGCCGGAGTGGTTCTTCGCGGTCATCTGGAAGACTCCGGAGATCCCGGTCCACTGGGCGCTCTCGAGTTCGTCGCGCAGGGCATCCGCGTCGGTGCCGGCGGCCTCGATCGCGTTGACGGCGATGTGCCAGGCATCGAACGCGTGGCCCGCGAAACCGGACGGCTGCTCGCCGTAGGCCGCGTTGTAGTCCGCCTGGAACTGCTCGATGACCTCGCGCTGGGTGTTGTCGGCCGCCAGCTGGTCGGCGACGAGCAGGCGGCCCATCGGGGCGATGACGCCGTTGGCGGCGTCACCGGCGGCGTCGAAGAATGCCTGGTTCGAGATGCCGTGCGAGTGGTAGACCGGCTTGTTCACGCTGAGCTGCACATAGGCCTTCTGGGCCAGGCCGGCCGAGGGGTTGATGCCCCAGATGATGACGGCGTCGGAGTCCGAGCCGCGCACGTTGGTCATCTGCGGGGTGAAGTCGGTCGCGCTCGGCTCGAAGGCCTCCGTCATGACCAGGGTGATGCCGCGCTCGGCGCCGAGGTCTGTGATGTACTCCGCGACCCCTTCGCCGAAACCGCTTGCGTCGCGCACGAGGGCCAGCTTGGTGTATCCCTTCGCCTCGGCGTCGTCGAGGATGCGCTCGAGCACGACCACGTCGTTCTGTGCGGTCTTGAAGACCCACTTCGAGCCCTCGACGATGGCCACGTTGGCCGCGACGGAGATCATCGGGATCTTCGCGGCTTCCGCGATGGGGCGCATGGCCAGGCTGGGCCCGGTGCGTGAGGCACCGATGATGATGTCGACCTTGTCGCTCTCGATCAGCTTGCTCGTGGCCTTGGCCGCGCCGTCCTCGGTCGACTGGTTGTCGATGATGGTGAGCTCGACGTCGCGGCCGTCGATGCCGCCGTCGTCGTTGAGCTGCTTGGCCAGCATTGTGAGCGTGTTCTGCTCCGGCACGCCGAGGCTGGCGCCGACGCCGGTGACGTCGAGAACCGCGCCGATCTTGATCGGGCCGGCCTCCGCTGCAGGGTCTTCCTTGGCCGTTCCCCCCAGGTTCGAGGTGCTGCATCCGGCCAGCGCAAGGGCTGTGATAACGGCAATCGGCGCGATGAAACGCAGACGAGACTTCTTCATTGGAATCTCCTTCAGAGGAACAGATAATTAGTGACCGACCAGTCGTTCACTAATTCAGGTGTGGGCCTGACAGTACCGTGGCATCGCCGCGCGCGGCAAGGGTCCCGAGGCAGTCGTTCGTAACGAGTGGGTGACGGTGTCGGCGGTGAAAGGATGCCAGTCGGCGCCCGGTCCGTCAGGCCAGCGTGAGCATCCCGGCCGCGCCGAGGGCGAGCGCGAGGCCCAACCACTGCACCGGCGCGATCCGTTCCCGGAGCACCACGGCGGCGAGCAGGATCGTGCCGGCCGGGTACATTGCCGTGAGTACGCTCATCACGCTGAGGTCCCCGGCGCGCATGCCGAGCAGCAGCAACACATTGGCCACGACGTCGATCACGCCGCAGGCCACGGCCAGCCGCAGCCCGATGGTGAGCGTCGAGCGGGGCTGCGGCGCGGCATCCGTCACCGGTCTGAACGAGCCCGTCATCGGCGCGGTCGTCACCAGTGAACGTCGCCGCCGCAACGCGACCAGGGCGAGCAGCCCGACCACGGAGAACATGATCGCCGCATTCACCGCGCGGTTCATCACCAGCGGCACGAGCCCGCTGTCCGCCGGGGTCAGGTCGATCATCACCATGAAGGCGCCGATCATCGTGCCGGAGCCGAGGGCCATCAGCACGCCGAGCAGGCTCGGCCGCACGGCGCCGCGCTCGGGCACGAAACCCACGAGCACCACCGCCACGAGCGCCAGGCCGAGCGCCCAGTAGCCGATCGGGGCGAGGCGGTCGCTGCCGGCCAGCCCCACCGTCATCGGCACGACCGCCGACACCACGGCCGTGAGCGGAGAGAGGATGCTCATCGGCCCGATCGCGAGGCAGGCATAGAGCAGCGAGATCGCGATTGCGCCGCTGACTCCGGACAATCCGCCCCACAGCACGGCCGACGGCGACCAGACCCCCACCACAAACGGTAGGGCGAGCAGCAGGGCCACGAGCCCGGATGCCGCGGCGACGGCCGTCACGAGCAGGGAACTCATGCGCTTGGCGGCGAGCCCGCCAAGGAAGTCGGCACTCCCGAAGATGAGTGCGCCGGTGAGGCCGAGGACCGCGGTAAGCATAGAAAACGAGCTTAGCGAGTGGCCGGTATCCTAAAACCCACAACTGTGTGAGGCGGGGAGACAGGTCGCTGTGAAACGAGGGAACAGGGCGCGGCAGTGGGCAGCGCTCGCGCTGGGCGCCGCCGTGGTGGCCGCGGTGCTGGGGTGGTCCGCCGCCCCGGCGTCGGCCCACAACTCCGTGGGCGGGTCCTCCCCGGCCGCGGGGGCCGTCGTGACTGAACAGCCTTCGCTGTTCACCGTGACAACGAACGACGCCCTGCTTGACCTCGGCGGCGGGGGAGCGGGCAGCGGGATGCTCATCAGCGGGCCCGCGCGTGCGGCCACGCCTCTCTACTACGGTGACGGCTGTATCAGCCTGCTCGGCCCGACCGTCGAGACCAAGGCCCAGCTGGGCCAGCCGGGCGAGTACACGGTGACCTGGCAGGTGGTCTCGACCGACGGGCATCCGGTGTCCGGCGACTTCACCTTCACCTGGCAACCGGCCGCCGACCAGGCATTGGCTGAAGGATCCCCGGCCAAGCCGGTCTGCGCCGAGACCGCGGACGCCGCCGCGGATGCGGCTTCCCCGGATTCCACCGACACAAGCGCCGTCGCCCTCGCCGAAGCCCCCCTCGTCGCCGTCTGGATCGCCGCCGCCCTCGGTGCCGTCCTCCTCGCCGTGGCTGGATCCCTCCTCGCCATCCGCCGACGCGCGCCGCGCCCACCGAATCAGCCCGAGCAGCCCGACCAGCCCGCGTAGCCGACCCGCACCATCGGAGGGCGCAGGTAGAGTTGCCGGGTGAGTTGGAACGCCGAAATACCGTGGAATCCTGACGAGTTCGAACCACCCGACGAATTCGACGCCCCGCCACCGCCCGACGGCTATGCCGGCGGAGCCAGGGAGTGGGAACCTGCCCCGGACCTGGCGGGCCCGGCAGGCCGCGCTGGTGCCGGCGCATCCGCCCTTCGCGTACCCGCAACCCCGCCCCGCCGCGCCACCGCGAAGTTCGCGACGGCCGGCGAGGCCCTGCGCACGGTCTTCGGCTACGACTCCTTCCGCGGCGAGCAGGCCGCCATCATCGACCAGGTCATCAACGGCAACGACGCCGTCGTGCTGATGCCCACCGGTGGCGGTAAGAGCCTGTGCTATCAGATCCCCTCGCTCGTGCGGGAGGGCACCGGCATCGTCATCTCGCCGCTGATCGCCCTCATGCAAGACCAGGTCGACGCGCTCACCGCCGTGGGCGTGCGCGCCGCGTTCCTCAACTCCAGCCAGGACTCCGCCGCTCGGGGCACGGTCGAGCGCGACTACCTCGCCGGCAACCTCGACCTGCTCTACGTCGCCCCCGAGCGACTCTCCTCCGAGGCCACCAAGCGTTTCCTCGACCGCGGCACCATCGCCCTCTTCGCCATCGACGAGGCCCACTGCGTGTCGCAGTGGGGGCACGACTTCCGGCCCGACTACCTGGCCCTGTCCGACCTGGCCGACCGCTGGCCCGACGTTCCCCGCATCGCTCTCACCGCCACGGCCACCGACGCCACCCATAAAGAGATCACCACCCGGCTACAGATGGGCGATGCCCGGCACTTCGTCGCCAGCTTCGACCGGCCCAACATCCAATACCGCATCGTCGGCAAGGCAGAGCCGCGCAAGCAGCTTCTGGCCTTCATCAAGGCCGAGCACCCCACGGATGCCGGCATCGTCTATGCCCTCAGTCGCAAGACCGTCGAGGCGACCGCCGAATTTCTGCGCCAGAACGGGCTCAACGCGCTGCCCTACCACGCGGGCCTCGACCAGGGGTTGCGCGCCCGCACCCAGTCCCGGTTCCTCCGTGAGGAGGGCGTCATCATCGTCGCCACGATCGCGTTCGGCATGGGCATCGACAAACCGGATGTGCGTTTCGTCGCCCACATCGACCTGCCCAAGTCCGTCGAGGGCTACTACCAGGAGACTGGCCGCGCGGGCCGCGACGGCCTGCCCTCCACCGGCTGGCTCACCTATGGCCTGCAAGACGTCGTGCAGCAGCGCCGCATGATCGACGAGTCGCCCGGCGACCTCGGCCACCGGCGCAAGCTCTCCGCCCACCTCGACGCCATGCTCGCGCTCTGCGAGACCGTCAGCTGCCGCCGGGTCAACCTGCTGCGCTACTTCGGCCAGTCCAGCGAGCCGTGCGGCAACTGCGACACCTGCCTCGAACCCCCCGTCGGCTGGGACGGCACCGTCCCCGCCCAGAAACTGCTCTCCACCGTGGTGCGCCTGCTGCGCGAGCGCAATCAGCGCTTCGGCGCCGGGCAGCTCATCGACATTCTGCGCGGCAAGGTGACCCCGCGCACCACTCAGCACAGCCACGACCAGCTGGCCACCTGGGGCATCGGTGCCGACCTCAGCGACCAGCAGTGGCGCGGCGTCGTGCGGCAGCTCCTCGCCCAGGGTTTCCTGGCCACCTCCGGCGAATACGGCACCCTGGTGCTGACGGATGCCGCCGCGGAGGTCCTCGCTGGCCGCCGGACAGTGGAGCTCCGCACCGAGCCCGAACGGGCCGCCCGCCCCGCGGCCGGGGCCCGCAAGAGCGCCGCGAAGGCGGCCGCGGCCGATCTCAGCCCCGAGCAGGAGACCCTGTTCGCGGCGCTGCGGGTCTGGCGCTCCGCCCAGTCCAAAGAGCAGGGCGTGCCGGCCTACATCATCTTCGGCGACGCAACCCTGCTGGCGATCGCCGCGACGAAGCCGGCCACCCTGGCCGACCTCGACGGCATCTCCGGCGTCGGTGCCAAGAAGCTCGACGCCTACGGCGCCGCCCTCCTCGAGGTCGTGTCCGCCGGAACCTGACGCCTCCCGTCCCGTCCCGGACCCAACCCGCGGCATCCCGCAGGACCGGGTAGAACTGAGTCATGGACTGGACCGAGTACTTCAACGCTCAGGCCGGTCGCCCACCGCGTGCGGTGCTGCTCCGTGCCCTCGACCTCCGTGCCCTCGACCTCCGCGCCGACGCGCCACCCGCCCCACCCGGCACTGCGATCGACTTGGGCTGCGGTGCGGGCACCGAGACCCGGCACCTGCTCGCCGCCGGCTGGACCGTACACGCGTTCGACGCCGACCCGGGCTCCGAGGCCAGGGTCCGGACGGGCCTTCGCGCCGCGGAGCAGTCCCGCCTGGTCTTTCACCGGTCCCGCTTCGAGGATCTCCCCGAGTTGCCCGCCGCAGACCTCGTCTATGCGGGGTTTTCCCTGCCCTTCTGCGACCCCGCGGTGTTCCCCGACCTGTGGGCGGGCATCCGCGCGGCGCTGAAGCCCGGCGCCTGGTTCGCCGGAGAATTCTTCGGCCCCCACGATGAATGGGCCGGCCGCGCAGACATGAACTTCCATGATCGCGGCCAGGTCGAGGCGCTCCTGGCCGGTCTGCACGTCGTCGGCCTCGTCGAAGACGACCGCCCCGGTCAGTCCGCATTCGGCCCTCGCTACTGGCACCTCTTCCACGTCACCGCCCGCACCCCGACGACCTGTGCCCCGACGAATTCGACGGAGATTTTGAGCTAAAGCCACGTTTGGGGCTTGTTTTAGGGCTTCTAGGGCAAAATCTCCGTCGAATTCGTTAGGAGCGGCCGGGCCGTCGCTCCGGCAGAGGTGGTGCCCCGTTTGTGGGTAACGGTGCCGTCAGACCCTTTACCGCTGTGGAAACCTACAAGACGAATGCCGGGCGGAGCCTCCTTCGTTGTAGGCCCGTCACGCACTATTTCCCCGCTTCGTGAGAGCCGCCTAGCGTGTAAGAAAATTTCGAGTTCGCGCGAAGACGAAGGACCAATGATGGTTGACACTGCTCAGCGCTCCAACAGCACTACCCCCGCCAAGACGGAGAAGACCCGCGCCAAGACGGACAAGAAGACGGACGCGACCCTGGCCACGACCGTCGCCGTCACGCCCCCCGTGGCGCCCGGCGTCGACACCGGCCCCGTCATGATCGCCGGCCAGGCCGGTGCCCCCACGGTCAACATCGAGTCGCTGCACCGGCAGCTGCTCGGCACCTGGGCCGACGTGCGCCTGCGGGCGCGCGAGCTCACGGCCAAGCCCGAACTGCAGCGCATCGAGGGTCAATCCATGGCCGAGCACCGCGAACGCGTGCTGGGCCAGCTCCTGATCCTGGCCGAGAACGGGCACGTGCACCGCGCGTTCCCGACGCACCTGGGCGGCGCCGACGACCACGGCGGAAACATCGCCGGGTTCGAGGAACTCGTCACCGCCGACCCCAGCCTGCAGATCAAGGCGGGCGTGCAGTGGGGTCTGTTCGGCGCGGCCGTGCTGCACCTCGGCACCAAGAAGCACCACGACGCCTACCTGCCGGGCATCATGACCATGCAGGTCCCGGGCGTCTTCGCGATGACCGAGACCGGACACGGCTCGGATGTCGCGGCCATCGGCACGACTTCGACCTACGACCCTGCCACGCAGGAATTCGTTATCGACACCCCGTTCCGCGCGGCGTGGAAGGACTACCTCGGAAACGCCGCGAAAGACGGCATCGCCGCCGTTCTCTTCGCCCAGCTGATCACCGCGGGCGTCAACCATGGAGTGCACGCATTCTGGGTGCCGATCCGCGACGAGTCCGGGGATTTCCTCCCCGGCATCGGTGGCGAGGACGACGGCCTCAAGGGCGGCCTCAACGGCATCGACAACGGGCGGCTCCACTTCGACGGGGTGCGCATCCCCCGCGAAAACCTGCTCAATCGCTATGGCGACGTCGCCGAGGACGGGACCTACACCAGCCCGATCTCCAGCCCCGGCCGCCGCTTTTTCACCATGCTCGGCACCCTCGTGCAGGGCCGCGTCTCGCTCGACGGCGCCGCCACCCAGGCTTCGGCGATGGCCCTCACGATCGCCATCACCTACGGCAGCCAGCGCCGCCAGTTCAACGCCGGTAGCGACACCGACGAGGAGGTCATCCTCGACTACCAGCGCCACCAGCGCCGTCTGCTGCCGCGCCTGGCCACGACCTACGCGCACACGTTCGCCCACGACGAGTTCCTGGTCAAGTTCGATCAGGTCTTCAGCGGCCAGGCCGACACGGATGCCGACCGGCAAGACCTCGAAACCCTCGCCGCCGCCCTCAAGCCGCTCTCGACCTGGCACGCTCTCGACACCCTGCAGGAGGCCCGCGAAGCCTGCGGCGGCGCCGGATTCCTGGCCGAGAACCGGCTGGTCGGCCTGCGCGCCGACCTGGACGTCTTCGCCACCTTCGAGGGCGACAACAACGTGCTCCTGCAGCTCGTCGCGAAGCGTCTGCTCACCGACTACAGCCGCAAGTTCGCCTCAGCCGGCCCGGGCGTGCTCGCCCGCTACGTCGTGCAGCAAGCTGCCGGCCGCGCCTACCACGGTAGCGGGCTCCGCACCCTGGGCCAGGCGGTCTCCGACTTCGGCTCCACCGCTCGCTCCGTGGGCCACCTCCGCGACACCGCGGTGCAGCGGGAGCTGCTCACCGACCGGGTCGAAACCATGATCGCCGAGATCGCGGGCAAGCTCCGCTCGGCCGGCAAGCTGGCACCGAAGGATGCCGCGGCCCTCTTCAACGCCAACCAGGACCAGCTGATCGAGGCGGCCCGTTCGCACGGCGAGCTGCTGCAGTGGGAGGCGTTCACCCGGGCGGTCGAGACCGCCGAAGACGCCGGCACGAAGCAGGTCCTGACCTGGCTGCGCGACCTGTTCGGCCTCGGGCTGGTGGAGAAGCACCTGGCCTGGTACCTGATCCACGGGCGCCTGTCGGCCAAGCGGGCACAGTCGGTCACGGCCTACATCGACCGCATCATCGCCCGGCTCCGCCCCCACGCCGTCGACCTGGTCGACGCCTTCGGTTACAGCCAGGACCACCTCCGGTCGGCAATCGCCAGCGGTGCCGAGCAGGAGCGCCAGAACGAGGCCAGGGACTACTACCAAACCCAGCGTTCCAACGGCACCGCTCCCCGCGCCGAGAAGGCTCCCGCCAAGAGGTAGCCCCGATCCGGTGGAGAGTGCCCGTTCCGCCGGCCGCTCTCTACCGGAACGGGCACCCTCGTGTCGTACCCAGGTACGAGGCCGGCGGGCGCACAAGCGTCCGCTGGGCCGATGCGTGCAGCATCCGTCCCCCGTAGCGTCGATGACGGGCCGATTTCACACGGTGAGACCGGCCCCACCGATGTACAACGAGGAGACGGATGATTCAGGCACAGTCCCTGACCAAACGGCACGGCGGCAAGACCGCGGTCGACGCGATCGACTTCACCGTGCAGCCCGGCAAGGTGACCGGCCTGCTGGGTCCGAACGGCGCCGGCAAGAGCACCATCATGCGCATGATCGTCGGACTGGACCGGCCGACCGCCGGCTCGGTCACGGTCAACGGCAAGCATTACAGCGAGCACCGGGCGCCGCTGTGCGAGGTGGGCGTGCTGCTCGACGCGAGGGCCGTGCACACCGGCCGCTCGGCCCGCAACCACCTGCTGGCCCTGGCGGCCACCCACGACATCCCGGCCGCCCGGGTCGACGAGGTGATCGAGCTCACCGGGATTGGAGCCGTCGCCCGCACGCGCGTCGGCGGCTTCTCCCTCGGCATGGGCCAGCGCCTCGGCATCGCAGCGGCGCTGCTCGGCGACCCTGCGGTGCTGATTCTCGACGAGCCCGTCAACGGGCTCGACCCCGAGGGTGTGCAGTGGGTGCGCCAGCTGATGCGGCACCTCGCCGCGGAGGGCCGCACCGTGCTGCTGTCCTCGCACATGATGAGCGAAATGGCTCTCACGGCCGACCACCTGATCATGCTGGGCCGGGGAAAGGTGATCGTGAATGCCCCGGTCTCCGAGATTATCGGCATGGCCGGCACGCACCGGGTGCGCGTGCGCACCCCTCAGTCCGCCCAGCTCGCGGCCCTGCTCGCCCAGCCCGACGTCACCGTCACCACCGGAGAGCCGGACCTGCTCGAGGTAACCGGTATTTCGGCCGGTGACATCGGCGAACAGGCCGCCGCCGCGGGCATCGTGCTGCACGAGCTGACCGGCGTGAGCGCGTCACTCGAAGAGGCTTACCTGGCCCTGACCCAAGACGAGGTGGAGTACCGCGCCAGCGGCTCCGCGCAACTGCAGGAGGCAGGACGATGACCGAGACAACCGCGACCAAGACGCCCGCGCCCGCTGCTTCCTCCTCCCCGGCCGCGGACGGCACCGTGCCCGGCGCCGCATCCGCTGTGCACGGCCTGAGCGCGGCGGGCTTGCTGCGGTCGGAGTGGATCAAGCTGCGCAGCGTGCGCTCGACCGCCTGGTCGTACGCCCTGCTCGTATTGGTCTCGCTCGCCCTCGCGGCGGTCATGTCCTCGACGCTCGACCTGCAGGGTGCGGACGCCTCGATGATCCCCGCGGCCGACCAGGCGACTTTTATCGCCCAGACCGCGACATTCGGGGTGTTCTTCGGCCAACTCATCGTGGCCGTCCTCGGCGCGCTGACCATCAGCGGCGAATACTCCACCGGCATGATTCGGTCCACGTTGACAGCGGTGCCGCGCCGGCTGCCCGCCCTCGCGGCGAAGGCCGCCGTGCTGTTCGTCACGACCTTCGTGATTGGTCTGGCCGCCAACCTCGGTTCCTATCTGGTGGCGTCGCTGGTGCTTTCCCGGCAGGGCTTGGGCGTCAGCATCGCGGATCCAGCCGTGTTCCTGCCGGTGCTCGGCGGTGCGCTCTACCTGGCCCTGATCGCGGTCTTCGCCCTCGGCATCGGCACCATCGTGCGCAGCGGGGCCGGCGGCATCGCGGTCGTGCTCGGTATCGTGCTGTTGCTCCCGATGGTGTTCCAGGTGATCGCTGCCCCGTGGGCCGCCGCGGTGCTGCCGTATCTGGTGTCGAACGCGGGCATCAACATGTTCGGGTTGATGTCGTTCAGCCCGGTGCCGATCGAATGGTGGGTCAACCTGCTGGTGGTGCTCGGCTGGCTCGCGGTCAGCTTGGTCGGTGCCGCTGTGGTGTTGAAGCGGAGGGACGCGTAGAGTCCTCTGAATGACCGAATCACTCCTCGCCCTCGGTCGGCCGCTTGTGCCGACCGAGGGCGAACTGCGTCTGCCGACACCGCCGGGGGTGGCCGGGCGGTTCTGGGCGCGGCATCCGTGGCTCAGCGATGCGCTGGTCGCGAGCGCCTATTTCGTGCCGATGGCCGTCGTCTTCCTGATCGACCTGACACGGCAGGCCGGACCCGGACTGCCGCCGCAGGCCATCATCACCGCCGCGGTGGTGATGGTCATCACGGCCGCACTGCTGGTCCGGCGGCATGCCCCGCTTCTCGTGCTCGGGGTGACCTGCGCAGGACTGGTCGTCGCTTTCCCCGGCCAGGGCGACACCCTGCCCGTGCTGATCGCGCTCTACACCGCCGCGGTCTACCGTGGCGTGCGAAGCGCCTGGTTCGGCCTCGCCGTGGCGATCGGCATCGGCGCCCTGGGTGCTTTTCTGGGCGCGAGCAGCTACGCATCCTGGCTTGCGGTCGCCTCCCAATCCGCGGTCCTCATGCTCGCGGCCACCCTGATCGGCGTCACGGTCGGCGATCGCAAGCGTTATGTGGCCGCGCTGGTCGAACTGGCCGCACAGCTGGCCCGAGAGCGCGACCAGCAGGCCCAGCTCGCCCGCATCACCGAACGCGGGCGCATCGCCCGGGAAATGCACGACATCATCGCGCACAGCCTCTCGGTCATGGTCGCGCTCGCCGACGGCGCCGACGCGCTGCTCGTCAAAGACCCGGAACGTTCGCGCGCTGCGCTGCGCGAGGTGGCCCGGACCGGCCGCGGCTCGATGTCCGAGATGCGCCGGCTGCTCGGCGTGCTGAGTGAGGGTCCTCAGGAGCAGGGCGACCCCGAGGGGACGGATGTCCCCCTCCGGCCCCAACCCGGCGCCGACCAGCTCGTCGACCTGGTCGAATCGTTCCGCGCCGCCGGACTGCCCGCCCGGCTGGAACTCACCGGGCGCATTCCCGGGAGCCAGGGTCTGCAGTTGACGGTCTACCGGATCGTGCAGGAATCGCTGACCAACGCGCTGCGGTATTCGGCGCATCCGACCGCGGTGACCGTGCGATTGACCCGGGTGCCGGGGCGGCTCGAGGTGGTCATCGCCGACGACGGCCGGAACGCGTCGGCCACATTGCCGTCGTCGGCTGCCGGGCGGGGCATCATCGGGCTGCGTGAGCGCGTCGCGCTCTACGACGGCACCCTCGTGGCCGGGTGCCGTCCCGGCGGCGGCTGGCAGGTGCGCGCGACGATGACGATCGACGAGACGGGGGAACGGGCATGACGCCGATCCGGATTTTGCTCGTCGACGACCAGGCGCTGCTGCGCACGGGCTTCCGGATGGTGCTCGAGGCCGAGGACGATTTTACCGTGGTGGCCGAGGCCGGCGACGGCGCCGCGGCGATCGCACTCGCCGCCGACCTGCATCCCGACGTCATCCTGATGGATGTGCGGATGCCCGGAATCGACGGCATCGAGGCCACACGGCGGATCACCGCCGCGTGCCCCGACAGCCGGATCATCATTCTCACCACTTTCGACCTCGACGAGTACGCCTTCGGTGGCCTCCGCGCGGGCGCGCGCGGGTTCCTGCTGAAAGACGCCCAGCCCGCTGAACTCACCGCGGCCATCCGGGCCGTGGCCTCGGGCGACGCCTCCGTTTCGGCGCGGGTGACCCGGCGCATGCTGGACCTGTTCGGAGCGAAGCTTCCGGGGGCAGAATGGGAGACCGACGGTACCGAAGCGGATGCCGACGCCGGCCGACTCGGCCTGCTCACCGAGCGGGAGCACGAGGTCTTCCTCGCGGTCGCGGAGGGTCTGTCGAACCCGGAGCTCGCCGAACGTTTCTTCCTGTCCGAGTCCACCGTCAAGAGCCACGTCGGACGCATCCTGGCCAAGCTTGAGTTGCGTGACCGCATCCAGGTCGTCATTCTGGCCCACCGGCTCGAATAGGCTCGGGGGTATGCGCACCTTCTACCCCGAGATCGAACCCTACGAAACCGGACTCCTCGAGGTCGGTGACGGGCAGACCATCTACTGGGAGGCATCCGGCAACCCCGACGGCAAGCCGGCCGTCTACCTGCACGGGGGGCCGGGCGGCGGATCGAGCCCGAAGCAACGCCGCGTCTTCGACCCGAAGAAGTACCGCATCATCCTTTTCGACCAGCGTGGCTGCGGTCAGAGCACGCCGCACGCGAGCGCGGCGGACGCCGACCTCACCACCAACACCACCTGGCACCTCGTGTCCGACCTCGAGAAACTGCGCGAGCACCTCGGGATCGAGCGTTGGCTGGTCTGCGGCGGGTCCTGGGGCAGCACCCTCAGCCTCGCATACGCCGAGACACACCCGGACCGGGTCACCGAACTCGTGTTGCGGGGCATTTTCACGCTGCGCCCGATGGAACTCGACTGGTTCTACGAGGGCGGCGCGTCGGCGATCTACCCGGACCTCTGGGAGAGCTTCATCGCCCCGGTTCCGGTGGAGGAGCGCGGCCACCTGATCAAGGCCTACAAGCGCCTGCTGCACGACCCCGACCAGTACGTGCGCGAGCGGGCCGGCGTGGCCTGGTCCACCTGGGAGTCCTCGACCATCACGCTGCTGCAGCAGCCCGACACGATCGCGCGTTTCACCGAGCCGGCCTTCGCGGTGGCCTTCGCCCGGATCGAGAACCACTACTTCACCAACTCGGGCTGGTTCGAGCCGAACCAGCTGATCCGCGACGCGGACCGGCTGAAAGACATTCCCGGCGTCATCGTGCAGGGCCGCTATGACATGTGCACCCCCGCGTTCACCGCCTGGGAGCTGCACCAGAACTGGCCAGAGGCCGATTTCAGGCTGATCCCGGATGCCGGTCACTCCTTCGACGAGCCGGGCAACCTGGACGCGATCATCGAGGCGACGGACCGCTTCGCGGCCTGAGGCCGGCGCGACGAACGAGGTCCAACACCCTGCGAATCTGGGCTACTTTGTGTTGGGCACACTGACTTACTGACTCACTGCCGACAATTCGAAGCTGTGGCTGGGAGTCGACCGGTAGTTGGAGTGCACCTCCACCGCGATGACGTTGGCTCCGGTTGTGAAAGCCGACCCGGGAACGCTGACTGTAACCGGATTGGCGACCGCGCTGGTCGCAGATACCGCCATATTGGCGTAGGTCGTCGATGTCACCGCGCCGGCGTTGATGTTCCTACGCAGCACTTCCACGCCGTTGACGTAGACGACGATGCCGTCGTCAGCACGCGTGGTCAGCGTCATCATCGCCACTTTCGTCACGTCGGCAACGTTGAAGGATTTGCGGTAAAACGACGTGAGCGGCCTGGGTTCGGGGGAAGTAAGGGTCGTGCCCAATTGAGCATGGCCCCAACCGAGCGGTGCTGCACCGGTCGACCACGTGGATGCGTCGTACCCCGGCGCTTGCCAACCGGCCGGAGGAGCCGTTTGGCTGAACGAGTAGGCCCAGGTCGCACCGGTGTTGACGAATGTCACCTGCTCCGGCTGCGGCTCGGCCGGGGCAGCGACCACGGCGGCAGGCGTGCTGGCCGACCAGTTCCCGGTGCCGTCGGCTGCCCGCACGAAGTACTTCGTTCCCGCATCCGCTGCGGGCAAGGTCACCGTGCCGGCTCCCGTCGTCGCGACCACTCGGTCGTGACGCAGCACCTGGTAGGACACCGCACCTCGGTTATCCGTGGAGCCAGTCCATTTCAGCACGTCGCCCGTGCTGGAGGGCGTCACCGACAAACCGGAGGGAGTACTCGGAGCCTGCGTGTCGTTGTGAGCGAAGCGCACAAAACCGCCCGACCACTGCTTGGCCAAGGTTGACCTGACCGATGCGGAATAGTCACCACCGAACCAGGTGACACCGGTCGAATCGTTGAACAGCGCCCAGGCGCCGGCGCCGGCGCGCTGGCTGACGATCGGGCTGAACTGCGTCGCGGGCTTGCCGGTGGCATTGTCCCATGCTCCAGCGCTGCTGATCTTCGTGGCCTGGGTCCAGTCCGTGCCGATCGATGGCCACCGCCGGGCACCGGAATAGTTCGTGTAGAAGCAGTGGCAGCCGGCGTAAACCGTCGTCCCGTCACTGGAGATCGCCTGGAAGTCACCGCCCGACTTGCCGATGTTGGTGCTTGTTTCGGTCATTCCCGCCCGGTCGTAGCTGTACAGATTGTGCTCGGATCCGCCGATCCACACTTTCTCGCCGACTTCCTTGACCGCCTGCTGGTAGTTGGCGGTGCTGGAGTGGTCGATCGTCCAGGGGATGACTGACGTGTCGACTGCGCTCAGCGCCGCTCCCTTGTCGGCTGGCGTCGTCTTCGAAGCAGTGAAGTAGCCCGCGAAATAGACTCGGTCTTTTTTCGGCGATGCATCCAGTGCGATCACCGAGCCGTTAAATTCAGGATTCCAGGTGCGGTCGGGAGTACCATTCGTGACCGAAACGCGGCCTCCAGCTCGAACGTAGACCGGACTCGTGACAGACCCGCCGGTCATGTGGGTGAACGTGCCGCCGACGTAGAGCCACGAGTCCTGCACGTCCAGGGCGCGGACGATCGGCACCCCTCCGCTCAGGCTGTTGGTGATCGTCGTCGTAAAGGTCGTGTCAGTGGCGCCGGTCGTGGGGTTGAGGACGACCAACCCGGCCCGGGGCGCTCCGTTGACCTGAGTGAAGAAACCACCGGCCGCGACCCGACCGTCGGGAAGCACTGCCAGCGCCTTGATTTGCTTGTCGAAGGTCGGTCGGAACGACGTAATGAATTCTCCGGTCCGCACGTCGAAAGCCGCCAGGTAGGACTGTGCGACCTGGCTGCCGCCCGCGGCCGTCTTCTGCACAGTAAGGAAGTTGCCGCCGACATAGACGACCCCGTTCCCTTCAGCGAACGCCGACACCTCGACGCTGCCCTCCACCGTGTTGGGTCCTGCGCCGAGTCCGCTGACTCCCCACCCCGTCGGCAAAGCGAAGCTCTCAGCGGAGCCCGGCTTTTCGGACTTGGCCGTCCCGGTGTCGGGAATGGCGCTGTAGATCGTGGAACTCATCATCTGCGGGCGAAGGTAGACCTGCGTAAAGGGCCGAGGGTTCCCCGCGGTGCTGCTGGGCGCCCACATGTAACTGGCCGGATCGGCCGACCCGCGCGCGCCGGTCCCATACCCGAACCCGGCCTTCCACCCCTGATTGGCTCCGGTCACCGTTTCGATGCGGTCCAGCTGGTTCCCCGCGCCGAAGGCGCTGGTCTGCCCGCCGGAGCCCGAGGAGGAGCCGATCCGCCAGACGGCAACCCGTTGCTCATTGTTGAACATCCACGACCACTCATCGCGCGGTGAGGAGAACGTGAATCTGCTTTCCTGCCACGCCGTGCCGTCGAGGTTGGCGGCGCGACGCAGTCGAATGCCGTCTGGCAGCGATTTCACCGGCTGTCCATTGAGGAGCGCTCCGATCACTCCGGTCGAGAGCTGCCGGGGTGCGAACGCCGCCTGGCCGGTCACCGAGCCGCGAACCTCAGCCGTCGTTCCCTGTCCCTCATTGGCCTCGGACCAACCATCCCTGCCCCGGCCGACCAGCACCCAACCGCCACCATCGGTGTCCTGGTCGCAGTGGAACTGCGCGGCTGATCCCAGCTTGGGGGTGTTCAGCCAGTACACGCCGCTGGGGGCTGCCGGCGTCAATTGCTTGATCTCCCAGCACGACGCAGCCGCTGTGGCCTGCGAGAGCCCGTCGGGGGAGGCCACCGCAGCGCCGGCGCTCACCGGCGTCAGAAGCGAAGCCGCAACCAGCCCTGCTGCGGCGAGAATGCCCAGCCGTCGGGCCATCGAGCGGCGAGCGCCGACCAGCCGGGAGGAGGAACGCTGCCCGTTCGATGGGTCAACGCGTGGGCTGGAATGCGTGGGCAAGCCGCGGCGCGGCGATTGTGGCGAATTCACCGGGTGATCTCCTGCAATTCGGGTGACAGGGACAAATTCGGACGCCGACAGCACCCGGTTGCGAGACGCACAACATGAGCAAGAATCAGCAATACGCGCAGGCTAGCCCGGTTGTCGAACCTTGATAAGCCCCCCAGGGGGTCTGCTCAGCGCCGGATGCTCGAGCGTCAGGGAGTTCGGGACGAATTGTTGCCGGCGGTGCGGGGGGCTTGTCCCAGCTGCCTCAGCTTCACGTACTTGCGCCGCATCGAAATCAAGGTGTGCACCAGGTTTGTGGCGAACATTGCGGTGTAAACGATGATGAACAGAGGAGGGAAGCCCCACCCGAGGAAGGTCCAGCAAAAGGTTCCAGTATCGGTGGGCAGCAGGAGGAACGACCGGGCCGTTCCCGCCGTGGGCGTGGGCACAGGGTGCTGCTTGACCAGTTGCTCGGCAAGGATCTGGCTCATGAACTCAACCACGCTGACAAGGCAATAGCCCAGTGCTACCGCGAGCACCCAGGATGGCTGGTCCTGATTCCACAACCCGACCAGCACCGCCAGGTGGATTGCGGGGGTTCGCAGGGCGTCCACCACGTGGTCCAGCCACTCTCCGGCCGGACTGCCCGCTCGCTGCAGGCGGGCCACTTGGCCATCCGCGGAATCAAGGAGGTACCCGGTTGCGAGCAGGGCCGCAACGGCAACGCCCAGCCACGGCTGGGGGTCAACCAGCATCAGGAGCATGATCGCCGCGAGGGAGAAGGTGGCGCTGAGCGCTGTGACGGCGTTCGGCGTCCAGTGATACGCATAGGCTGTTGCTGCCGCGTAGCGCCCGAGGCGCCGATTCACCCAGCGAGTGTATGCAGGCACACCGTTCCCGGGTTTCTGGGCGCGGTCCAGGCCGGTGAATGCTTCGTGATAACGGCGTAGTCGGTTGCGGCCGGGCCGAGACCAGCCTGCGTCGCGCTCCTGCGCTGTAACTGTTGCTTTCATTCCACCTGTATAGCCCGGCTTGTTCATTGAGTCACTGCTGACAATTCGAAGCTGTGGCTTGATGTCGCACGGTAATTGGAGTGGACTTCGGCGGCGATGACGTTCATTCCGGATACGAAGGATGAACCGGGAACGGTGACGGTGACGGGGTTGGTGACTGCTGCCGAAGCAGATACGGCGGTGTTGGCGTACGTCCCAGCTGTCACCGGTCCGGGGTCGAGGTTCCTGCGCAGCACCTCAACGCCGTTGACGTAGACGATGATGCCGTCATCGGCGCGCGTGGTCAGGGCAACCGACCCCAGCGTCGAGACGTCGGCGATCGTGAACGACTTGCGGTGGTAGGACGTGAGTGGCTTTGGGTCGGCCGCGGTCAGCGTCGTTCCCAGCTGGGACTGTCCCCAGCCCAGCGGTGCTGCCCCGGTCGACCAGCCCGACGAGTCGAACCCGGTCGTGTTCCAGGTGCTGGGCGGTGCTGTGGCGTTGAAGTGATACGACCACGTCGATGCGGTTGCGACCAGCGTGCTGCCTACGGCGGGCGGTGGGGGCTCTGCGGTCCCTGACCCGGCGGTCACGGCGGCAGTGCTCGCGGACCGGTTGCCACTCAAGTCCGTAGCGCGCACGAAATACTTCGTGGTGGACAGGGCGGACGGCAGGGTCACCGATCGGTTCATTGTGGCCGCGACGACGCGGTCGTTCCGCAGGACCTCGTAGGTGACACTCCCCCGGTTGTCCGAAGAACCGGCCCAGTTCAGGGTCACCCCGGTGCTCCCCGCGGATGCGGTGAGCGAGAACGGCGCCGTGGGCGCCGTGGTGTCGTTGCGGGCGAAGCGCACGAACCCTCCGGCCCACTGCCTGACCCAACCCGACCTGACGGAAGCGGTGAAGTCGCCGCCGGCCCAGGTGACACCGGTCGAGTCGTTGAACAGCGCCCAGGCGCCGGCGCCGTTCCGCTGGCTCAGAGTGGGGCTGAATTGGGCCGTGTATGCGCCGGTGGTGCTGTCCCACCCGCCCAGCGAGTTGATCTTCGCAGCCTGCGTCCACGCCGTCCCGACGTTCGACCAGGTCCGCGCACCCACGTAGACCGTGTGGAAGCAGTGGCATCCTCCGTACACGGTGGTGCCGTCGGAGGAGATCGCCTGGAAGTCGCCGCCGGACTTGGTGATGTTGGTGCTCAGTTCGGCCATGTTCGCGCGATCGTAGCTGAAGAGCATGTGCTGGGCTCCGCCGATCCACACCCGGTTGCCCACCTCCTTGACAGCCTGTTGGTAGTTGGCCGTGGCGTTTGCGAAGTTGATCGTCCACGGAACCACCGATGCGGTGTCTGTGGTGATCGCGGCTCCCTTGGCGGCGCTGGTCCCGCGAGAAGAGGTGAAGTATCCGGCGTAGTAAACCCGGTCGCCCCGGCTGGATGCGTCCAGCGACACGACGGTTCCGTTGAACTCTGGATTCCAGCTGGCGGGGGCTCCGGTCGACACGGACACCCGACCTGCCGACCTGGCGTACAGCTGCGTGGACCCGCTCGCCAGGTGCGTGAACTCGCCGCCGAGGTAGAGCCAGCTGCCTTGGACGTCCAGACTCCGGACCGCGGGGACGCCGCCGGACAGGGTGTTGACAACGCCCGTCGTGAAGCTCGTGTCGGTGGCACCTGTAGCGGGATTGAGCACGACGAAACCCGGGGAGGATCTGCCGTTGACTGTGGCGAAATAGCCCCCGGCGGCGACTCTTCCGTCGGGGAGCACCGCGAGTGACTTCACCTGGTTGTCGAACGTGGGCCGGAAGGTGGAGACCCACTCTCCGGTTTGAGCATTGAAGGCAGCCAGGTAGGCCTGGGCGACTTGACCGGTCCCGCTGGAGGTACGCTGCACTCTGGTGAAGTTTCCGCCGACGTAGACCAGGCCATTGCCCTCGGCGAATGCCGAGACCTCGTTGCTTCCCTCTTTCGTGGAGGGGCCGGCGCCGAGGCCGGCGACGCCCCAGACGGTCGGAAGGGCGAAGCTCTCGGCAACGGGGGCGATCTCCCGTTTCGGTGTGCCCGAATCAGAGATGGCGGCGAAGATGTCGGAACTTCGGAACTGGGGGCGAAGGAACACCTGGGTGAAGGGCCGCGCATATCCCGCGGTTGAGCTGGGTGCCCACAGGTAACTGGATGAAGCCGTCGAACCACCTGTTGATGAGCCGAAGCCGAAACCGTTCAACCAGTTTCCATGAGAGGCGTCCGCAAAGGTTTCGATCCGGTTGAGGCCGGTTCCGGAGCCGAACGAGCTGGTGTGTCCACCGGTGCCGCTGATGGATCCGATGGTCCAGGAGGCCACGCGCTGCTCGTTGTTGAAGGCCCACGCCCATTCGTTGCGGGGCGATGAGAAGCTGAAGGTCGAGTCCTGCCACGACGTTCCTGACGTGTTCGTCGCACGTCGCAGCATGATGTTCTTGCCCAGTGAGCTGATGGACCGGCCATTCGCGAGGCCTGTGATGACCTTCGTCGATAGCTGGCGGGGGGAGAACGCAGCGGTTCCGCTCACTGTGCCGGAAACATCCGCAGGCGTCCCGCGGCCCTCCGTGGAATCGGACCAGTCTTCGCGACCACGTCCGATTAGAACCCAGCCGCCTCCCGCGGTCGTCTGGTCGCAGTAGAACTGTTCAGGGGCACCGAGCTCCGGAGTGACGAGCCAGTACTTGCCGCTCGGCGTGGTGGGGTTCTGCTGTTTGACTTCCCAGCACGATGCTGCAGCGGTGACTGCAGACATGCCGTCCGGCGCGGGGATGGGCGTCTCGGCGGCGGAAGCCGCTGGTGCTAAGCCGCCGATAGAGAGCACGACGGCCGACAGGGCCGCGCACAGACTTATGAGCGAAAGACGAAACCTGTTCCGTTTGGATGCCACGGGATACTCCTCTAGGGCTGCGGGGCCATTCACTCAGCAGGTTGGATTGTCCGGGAACGTTCGGGCGACGACTTTCCAGGCGCCGGCGATGTATTGCAGCGTGTAGATGTTCAGGGCGCGCTGGATGACGCTGCCGGAATCACCGACGCGTTTGCCGCTGTGGTCCAGCGTCATGACTTTGCTGGAGTCGACGCAGGCCTGCGCAACCACCGTTGCGGGGTCGGTCGATGAATCTGAGCTGACAATTGTCAGCGCTTCTATGGTTGCCACCCCCTGACGCGTCCAGCCGTTGGCTTCCAGTTCCTGCGTGTCGTTCTCGACCTCCAAGAGGATGGCTCCGGATGCCGCGTCGCCCAGCCCCACGTTCGAGTCGGGAGCGGCCGGATCTACCGCAATCGAGGAGTCGAGGAACTTCTTGGCTGCGGCGTTGGCCTGTGCAGGTGAGAGGGGGGTGGGCACGTCGGGCTTGTTGCTCTGACCCGGGGCTTCGGGCACGGTGGGACCCGAGTCTGGGGCGGCCGGCACCACGGGCGCGCTTCGTGCGCGCGTAGTGCCCGCCGCGACGGATTTGCTCGATGTTCGCGGTTGGGCTCCTTCGCTGTCTTTTTCAGGGGATGCGAGCGCGGCGAAATAGGTGGTCGCACTGAGCGCAACGGCGGCCACTACGGCGAATCCGAGCATCCGCTTGCTCAGGAAGCGCCGTCGCGTGCGTGCCGCAGTGCGTTCATCCGGCTGCTTTATCATTCCCGCAGGCCCCCGCCTTCGATGTGTATTGTTAGTGGCGCCGAGGTTCGGCGCCCGTCATCGGGTGACGTCACTGCTTCACAGGTCATCTCCGGTATCGGGTTCACAGGTGCGGAGGTCAGCGTGCAAAGACTTGATACTTCGTCACTTTTGCTGGATAGGATACCCCGATGCCCACAATCGTTGGGCCCCGTGCGGGTGATTCTTTCGATCACGTCACGCGCGCCGGGTCAATCGAGCCAGATCATCGAGGCGCAGTCGCTTGCGATCAAGCGCGCACCAGACGGTGAAGCACACGGCACCGATCACCACGGTGAGTATCAGGGCTGGCATCGTGTCGCCCAGCGTCAGGCGCAGTGCCACGGCGGGAGTCCCGAAGGCGACGATGGGAACGACGAGAGCATAGGCGATAGTCGGCGCCCAGATCCGGATACCGAGGAAGCGGCGTACCTCGACGGCTGCCAGCAAAGCGTCTGCCAACATGCTCAGCGCCCACGAGATCGCGGCGCCATTGATGCCGATGAGCGGCACGAGTATCAGGTTGCCCACGACGTTGACGACGAGGACGACCACTTTGTTGAAGAGCGCCCAGCCGCTGCGGCCGCTCATGAGAAGCACCGAGTGGATGTTGCCCGCGGTGAACGTCAACACGGCACCGATGCTCAGGATGACTAGCGCGCCGGAACCCTCCTCGAACCCCGGCCCCAGCCAACGGAGCACAACCGGTGCGAACATGGCGAGGACCAAGTAGACCGGCGTGCTGAATAGCACGAGCCAGATGGCGGCGGTTCGATACAGATCTTCGACTTCGGTGATCTTCTTGGCGAACAATAGCGCGCTGAATCTTGTCGACACCACCATCCGAAGCGCCGTGTCGACAATGAGTCCCGCCGCGATGAAGCGGCTGGCACCGCCGTAGATGCCTGCGGACGCCGACCCGGCCAGGAACCCGACAATGATGATGCCCAGCCAGATGATCGACTGTTCAAGTCCTGCGGACAGTGCCCGGGGCAGTGCGTAGGTCAGGATGCTCGTGCGGAGGACCGGGTCCACGCGCCACGCGCCGCGCACGTCCAGGACGCTTTCGTGACGGCGCACTTGAACGCGCAGCACGACAAGAGCCGCGACGAGCGCGATGACCACCGGCGCTGCCCAGGCCACGGTCACCGCAACCAGGGATCCGCCAGCGGTCGCCACGAGCCAGACGGTGAGGGGGCGCACCGTGGGCAAAGCGATGTTTCCTACGCTGACGTAGGGAAGGATGCCTCCCAGCCCCCTGGTCGCGGCTAGGGCCAGAAGCAACAACGCTCCTGCGGGCAGGAACCAACCTGCCGCGGCGACAGCCCGAGCGACATCGGTGGCGTGGCGGTCTCCCGACAAGGCAAACGCAGGGGCGAGGACGATCGTGGCGGTCGCGAAAATGGTGCCGGACACGGCGGTGACCAGAAACATCAGGGCAAGGCTGCCACGAATCCGCGACGGATCGGAGGCGCTGAGGCGGGGCATGATCCACACGGCAACAGAATCCATGCCCGCGCGGGCCAGACTCAGCACGATCGTGAAGACCGCCATGGCCTGCAGGACAACCCCCGACCCGGCATCCCCCAGCACGCGAGCCAGGACCACGATCAGGAAGAAGCCCATGATGGCGCTCGTTGCTGCGCCCAAAAAGCCGGCAGCGCCTTCCCTCGCCAACTTCCGCGAGCTGTTGTCGGCTACCACTGTCTTCGCACCGCTCACGAGCGTGTGGCCTGCGCCTGCCTGCGCACAATCTGTCTTGCTAGCCGGAAGAGGAATACCGGATTGCCGATAAGGTAACGGGATGCGAGCCGTCCCGGTTCGAGCATCAGGCGCCACAGCCATTCGAAGCCTGATGAGAGCATCCAGCGCGGGGCACGCCGGTTGTCGCCGCTTGTCCAGTCGAAGAGACCGCCGCACGTCAGGATCACGGGAACATTCAGCTGGTGCCGATGCGCGTCGATCCAGTGTTGCTGTAGCGGGTCACCCAAGCCGACGAAGAGGATATCCGGCGAGAACGCCCTGATCTGGTCGATGACGTGCCGCATCTGGTCTGGGGCCGTGTACCCGTCGTGGCCATCGATGAGAAGCCCGGGAGCTGATGCGCGGAGGCGGGCAGCGGCGCGTTCCGCCACGCCCGGCGCGCTCCCGTAGAGGAATATTCTCTTGCCCCGCTGCGCCGAGACCGCCGCGAGCGGGTTGACCAGGTCGGTGGTGGCGATGCGCTCGGGAAGCCCAACACCCAGAAGCCTGGCCGCCCACACGATTGATTGGCCGTCCGGGTAGAGCAGGTCAGCCCGTATCAGCACGGTCCTGAAGGTCCTGTCCTCGGCCGCAAGGTTGCATACGGCAGCGTTGACGCCGACCGCGACCCGGGAGCCGGGGAGGGAAGTCCACTCCATGATCGTCTCGACGACCTGGTCGCTGGTCAGTCGATGCACCGGCACATCGAGTACCCGTACGTGGTCGAACTGGACGGTGGTCATGGCAACGACCGCGCATACAGCGTTTTCAAGTTGAAGCGGGAGGCAGCTGACCTCGCCGCAGCGGGCCTCGGTGCCCCCGGGGGGCCAACCGTCGTGCACGAGATCCGGTTGGGCGGTACGGCGATCGTGCCCAAGAAGTCGATGCCGAGCCGCGAAGCTTCGTCAAGGATCTGCTCGGCGTCGTTGGCACGGGTTCGGTGCTTGACCGCGACGAGGATGAGAGCGTCGGAGAGCCGCAGAGCGGCGAGGGCACTGGATGGAGATGCGGCTTTTCCGATCACGACGAAGCAGAGTTCTCCGGCATGGAGTGGTCCGACGGCCCGTCCAAGGCGTGAGGGGAAAGAAACCGTGAGGTCGGGGACACGTTTGGACCTGCAGACCTCGCCGGAATCATCGGGGAGGGGATCAGTCAGCTCAAGGCTCGCGCCCAGCACGCGCTTGAGGTAAGGCGATGCGTTGGGCAGGATGAGCGTGGTGGCCACCCCTCCAGAGGCCGTGACGAGGGCAAGGTTCACCGGAATATCGGCGCACAGGTCGGCGGGCGTGTCATCGACGATGGCAATGACCTGGGCGTCCTCCTGAAGGTCTGCGAAGATGCGCTCGCGCGCCGCACGAAGCAACTCGAGGGTGGCCTCGTCGTGTGGGATCGACGCCTCAACGGAGTGGATGTCGGCAAGGACAGGGGCCTCCGTGACCCTGCGGACCTCGTTGGCGTTTCGCAACCGGTGGTCGAAACGATTGGCCACGAATGCCACTACGACGCCGAGTATGCCGCCGGCGAGGAGACCGATGAGCAGCAATTGAAGCAGGGTCGGCTGGACAACGACGTCGTTGCGAGCGGCTTCGGTAATTACATCGCCGCCCTTGGTATCGACCTGCTCCAGAGCCCCCTTCTGAGTCAGAAGGGCGTTGAGCTCGATGGTGACCAGGTCGCGGTCGCTGGCCGCCTGGTTGGCGGCCAGGGTGCCGGCAGCGGCTTCACTGATGCGTGCGTTCGCATCGGCGAGTTGGGCGCCCAGGACGGTGCGGCGCTTCTCCACACCCTCCAGGATGGAGTCCAGCTTCGCTTGTGCCCGGGAGGTCCGATAGGCCAGGTAGGACGCGGCAACGGCATCCGCTCCCGCTCGTGCGTCCTCGCTCCTCGGCGCGGCGTAGATGATATGCACGATCGACGCGCCGGTTTCGGAGTCCACGCTCAGACGGCGACGTACCTCATCCGGCACAGTGCCGGCCCCCAACTCCTTCGCAGCAACCTGTGCCACGGCGTAAGAGGTCGCGATCTGGGTCTCGGTCGTGCCGTCAAGGAGACTGGATGCTTGCTTGGAGGTGTCGAACGGGTCCGTTGAGATGACGCTGAGGTTGATCACGGCCGTCGCCTTCACAGGCGATGGAGACACTGTGTAGAACCCGAGGGCGGCCAGGCCACCGAGCACGGTTGCGGCGAGGACTACCAGCCATTGGCGTCGAAGGACGAAGCCGTAGTAGTCCAACCCCAGGGTAGCGGCATCCGACTTTTGCGACATACTGTGCACACCCAACTTCGGCCGATACGCAAGCCGATTGGCTCGGTTGCACGCATAGTAATGTGATCTCCGAAAAAGTGATGGGTATTCATTTTTGGGCCCATCCCCCAAAAAGAGGGTGGACCGATGCGCTCATGGTTGGCAGCTGTGGGCGATCGCGGCCGGGCGCCCAGTTGGGACTCTGCTGTCGCGCATCCAGAGAAGCGGATGAGCACGCCTCGCGAGTTGCCGAGGTGGCCGCTCACGGTGATGTTCGTCCTGTTCCCGCTCTGGTGGGTGCTCGGGCCGGGCGAGGCAGTGTGGATCCTCCTCGCGGGGGTCATGCTGCTGCTGCTCAACAGGCATGGGCGGATCCGGATACCCCGGGGTTTCGGTATCTGGCTGCTCTTCCTGCTGTGGATGGTTTGCTCCGTCATCGGCATTGACACCGAAGGCCGGATGATCGGGTTCATTTACCGCGCGCTGCTCTACCTCACCGTTACCGTGGCATTCCTATACGTGTACAACGCCCGTGTCACGCTCACACCGCGATACGTGCTGGGCGTCCTGACGATCTTTTGGCTCGTCGTCGTGGCGGGCGGTTACCTCGGGGTGCTCTGGCCACTGTTCTCCATCAACACGCCGCTCTTGGCCGTGCTGCCGCAGTGGCTCACTACGAACGACCTCATTCAAGAGATGGTCGTGCGCCGAGCGACCCAGTACAACCCGAACTCGTGGTTACAGCTCGATCCTCGCCCCAGCGCCCCGTTCCTCTATACCAACGGCTGGGGAAACGCGTACTCGGTGCTCACCCCGATGGTGATAGCGTACCTGGCCTTGGTTCGGCGGGAGCGCCGATTCTGGTGGCTACTGCCGGTGGTTCCGCTTTCCTTCGTGCCCGCCTTCCTCACTCTGAACCGCGGGATGTTCATTGGGCTGGGTGTGGCGCTCGCGTACATTCTCATCCGTTCGGTCCTGCAGGGAAACGTCCGCGCGATTCTCACAGTTGTCGGGATCGCAGTGCTCGCGTCGGTTGCCCTGGTGACGCTTCCGATCGCGGAGAGACTCACCGAGCGGGTTGAAAGCAGCTCGTCGACCGAGGACCGCGCGAGCCTGTACATCGAGGCGTTCGAGAGGACACTGGAGCAGCCTGTCTTCGGCTACGGGTCGCCTCGGCCCTCCGAAACAACCGGTGCGCCATCCGTCGGCACTCAGGGCCAGTTCTGGATGGTGATGTTCTCCCACGGCTTCCCGGGAGCCGCGCTTTTCATGGGATGGCTGGCGTGGGCATACTTCCGGTCGGTCAGGGAGCGGGATCCCGTCGGCCTGGCGTGCAACACCGTGCTGCTCCTCACCCTTGTGGAATCGCTGTATTACGGCATTATGACCGCAGGACTCATGGTGGCGATGCTGGCGGCAGCGGTGGCCTTGCGTCCTGAAGAAGATGCCGAGCCGACCGGACGGCTACCTGAGGCCCTGTCACAGGAGAAGTAGGTCCGGCGCGGTGTTCACAGAAAATAGAGATGGAACCCGATGGCGGAAAGTGCGGAAGCTCCGAGCGTGAGCGTCATCATAGCGACGCGGGGCCGGCCGGAACTTCTGCGGTTGGCCGTGCGCTCAATCCTCGACCAGGATTACCTCGGCCAGATCGACCTGACGGTCGTCTTCGACCAAACGGCGCTCGACCCGATGGACGACATCGACGTCCCCGCAACACGTCGGCAGGTTCGGACCGTCCCGAACTCGCGGACCCCCGGACTCGCCGGCGGCCGGAACACCGGGATCCAATCAGCAACGGGCGATCTCATCGCCTTCTGCGACGATGATGACGAATGGCTGCCCGCGAAGCTTCGCACTCAGATCGAGGCCTGGAGGCGCGACCCCGCTGCGGTCCTCGTCGCGACCGGCATCCGGATCGCCACTTCCGGTCGGATGCTGGACCGGTTGCCGCCACAACGCACGGAGTTCGCGGATCTCCTTCGTTCTCGCACGACGGAGATCCACCCCTCCTCGTTCCTGATGCGCCGGTCTGACGTCGTGGAGCGGATCGGGTTGATCGATGAAGAGCTGCCGGCATCCTACGGCGAAGACTACGATTTCCTCCTTCGTGCCGCCCGGGTCGGGCACATCCTCGGGGTGCCAGAGCCGCTGGTCATCGTGCACTGGAATCGAACATCGTTCTTCGACGGCAAGTGGCGGGGCATCGCGGACGGACTCACGTATCTTTTGCAGAAGCATCCGGAGTTTTCTGGAAGCGCTGTCGGATCCGCTCGGATCGAGGGCCAGATCGCGTTCGCGCTGGCGGCTCTCGGCAGGCGTGCCGAGGCCTTTCGATGGGCACGAAGCACGATCCGGCACGACCGCTCCCAGTTGCGTGCGTACGCCGCTATGGCAATTGCCGCGCGTCTGGTGCCCGCGAGCGCGCTCGTCAGCGCCGTGAACCGGCGTGGCCGAGGACTGTGAACGGCGAGTGAGCGACGATGCCACGCTTGAGCGTCATCCTTCCGGTACGGAATGGCGAGCGCACGATAGCCCGGGCGGTGACGTCGACGCGCCGGGCGTTGCCCGCAGATGCTGAACTGGTCATCTTCGATGACGGAAGTACAGACTCCACGCCGACGCTGCTGCGGTCATTCGAATCCCCGTCCGTTCGCGTGATCACCTCGCCCGACCCCGTGGGTGTCGCCACCGCGCTCAATGCGCTTATCGATCGTACGGACAGTGAATTCATCGCCCGAATGGATGCCGATGACGTCACACTGACCGGCCGGTTCGGCTACCAGCGCCGAGCGATCAGCCCGGGTGCGGCGGTGAACTTCACGACCGTCCTCGAATGGCGTCCGGACAGTCGACGAGTGAGTCCGGCAGCTCCCTTGCCCATCAGCGCTCGTGCGTTTCCCTACCACTTGCTGATGACGAATCCGGTGTCGCATCCGACCCTCTTCGCAAAACGGGCTGCTCTCGTTCGAGTGGGCGGTTACCGGCAGGTACCTGCCGAGGACTACGACCTCTGGCTCCGTCTGGCCATCGAAGGAATCGGAATCCGGCGACTCGCGAGGCCCACCCTGCTCTACCGGATGCATCCGCATCAGGTGACCTCGTCTCTGGAATGGAGGCACGCGTCCTGGACCGATCAGAGCGTCGCCGAGGCATTCGGGCAATTAAGCTCGACGTTGCTTGGCCGCCCGTTCAGCCGGCTCGTGACCCTCGGCTTCGACGCCACTGTCGGACATCAGGAGGTCGAACGGACGCTGGCCGACTTCGCGGCGCGCTTTGAGGTTGCGATCGCCGACCTGCCGCCGTGGGACCGGCGCATCCTGATGCGTCGGCTCGCCGGGCGGTGCAAGGCGGTGCGGGCGATGAGAAGAACCGACGAATCGGGTGCTACCGTGCCTCAGCCCTAACGGACGTTGTCCGGTGAGGGCTGAGGCACGATACTCAGGCTGCTGTGGTCAGCGCTGGTAGACCCGCACGTAGTCGACCTCGAAAGCCGCAGGGAACACGGTCTCTGCGGTCGGTGATCCGGGCCAATTTCCACCGACGGCCAGGTTGAGCCGGATGTAGAACTCGTTGACGAAAGCTTGGTCGATCCACGAGGTTGTGGACAGGCTTCGCTCATACGTCTTCACGCCGTCCACGAACCACGTGATGGATCCGGGCGCCCACTCGACGGCGTAGTTGTGGAACCCGTCGGCGGTGGTGCCGACCGGAAGGTCGTAGCCGGTGCCCTGTTTGGAATGCGTTCCCACATAGTCGTAGTGGATGGTCTGGACGACATGGTTGGCGCTGAAGGCGTCACCCTTGCCTGTGCCGATGGCCTCGAGGATGTCGAGTTCGCCGATGCCGCCGGTCGTCGGGCGCAGCCAGAATGCCGGCCATAGTCCCTTGGAGGTGCCCTGGGCGAGTGGCGTCTTGGCGCTGATCTCGAATCGGCCGTATTCGAAGTCCACCTTGTTCTTGGTGGTCAGCATGCCGGAGGTATAAGAACGACCGTTGGGGAACCGCGTGTCGTTGTCCTTGCACTTGATGGGAGTGGCTTCCTTGCGGGCGGTGACCGTCAGCAGGCCGCCGGAAACCTTCACGTTCTCCGGTCGGTCCATCAGACAAGCGAGTTCGTTGTTTCCGTCGCCATAGGTCGAGTTGTTGTCGACATTCCAGGCATCACGATTGATCGCAGTGCCGTTGAACTCGTCTGCCCAGGCCAGGCTCCAGCCGGCAGGCGCGGCCACCGGCGTCGGGGCTGGAGCAGGAGCCGGAGCAGGGGTAGGCGGAGTAGCGGTGGTATCGACCAGAGTCACGTCGTCGACGACGACGGCGCCTCCGGGGGCCAGTCGGGAGCCGACGACGTTCACGTCCAGCGAGGTGGATGTCCGCGTAGCCGTGTAAGAGGTGGTGATCTGTTTCCACGCGGTGTCTGAGCGCCACTGGTACGACTGCTCGCTGTTGACGACCGTTAACGAGGAGTCCTCCTCGAGTAGCCGCAGAATGACTGCCTGGCCGGCATCTTCTGTCCGAACCCACGCAGTGGCCTGGTAGGTATGACCCACAATCAGGCCGGATGCCGAGTTCACCCTGTCGTTGAGTGTCACTGTTGCGGCGGTACTGGACGCGTTCGACATCCGGGTGCCGGCAGTCCCGTTTCGGCCGGCCGCGGTCGGTGTGAGGCTGGTATTCTTCCCGCCTTCCCAGCCGGTGGTGCCCGACGAGAAATTACCGTTCACGACAGAAATCGTTCCCGCTTGGGCGGCTGTTGCCGTGAGACTCACTCCTCCGAGGCTGACCATCGCCGCCGTCGCTACAGCGAAGAAGACTCTCCGGTTACCGAGTCCATGGCGCGCGCTCAATTTTTTCGAGCGTGCTGGTCTATCTAGTGACATGGATCTCCCGGCCGCGGATCGGCATGACGCCGTGCGGACATGTGTACTTATCGTCGAGTGGCGTACTGTGCAGGGCCTGCGTGAACAGTGCACTCGTCGCCGGGTGCTTTATGCTCTCGTGAAAGATTTTCAGCTCTGCTCAGCGCGCCCTAATCCTGGTGATTATTACCGGGGTACTCACAGGTTCGCCCAGTTGAAAAATTGCGAGTTCCGCGTGTTTTGGGAAGTCGAAAAAGCTGTCCTGTGCAACTCCGGTCGCTGCACAAATGAGGAAACACGCCTCAGCTGGATCCGCCGGTTCGCGTGCGCACGCTCGGTTCCGTAAGCTGCTCCAGCGCGCGCCGGAGGAGGGTGCTGGAGGTTGCCATGGTGTAGGGAAAATATTCGACATCCACGCCCACTTTGGCGAACTCGATCTCCAGGTGCTGAGCGCGCTCGGTGCCCTTCCAGTCATCGCCCTTGAAGTAGACGTCGAACGGCGTTGCACGCCACGCGGCCAGCTTGTCGACTACGTCTTCCTCTACCACCTGGTCGACGAAGGAGATGTGGCGGACGATCTCGATCCGCTCGGCGCAGGGGATGATCGGCGACTTGCCCTTGGTGAGCTCCAGAATCTCGTCCGTGACGACCCCTGCGATCAGGAAATCGCACTGGCTCTTGGCGTGCTTGAGGATGTTCAGGTGCCCGATGTGGAACAGGTCGTACGCGCCACCGGCATAGCCGACTCGTTGAGGTCCCACGTGCTGTCCTCCGTTGGTGCCAGCCATCAGTACGCACCCACCGGTCGCATGACGGTCTTGAAGGTGCGCCAGATGATGATCAGGTCACCGGCCAGCGACCAGTTCTCGACGTAGTAAAGGTCCAGCCGCACGCTGTCCTCCCAGCTCAGGTTCGACCGGCCGTTGACCTGCCACATCCCGGTCAGGCCCGGCTTGATATACAGCCGACGATGCACGTGGCTTTCGTAGGCTTCGACCTCGACCGGAAGCGGCGGGCGCGGGCCGACGAGGCTCATGTTCCCGACCAGGATGTTCCACAGCTGAGGCAGTTCGTCCAGCGAGTACTTGCGGAGCACGCGACCCACCCGAGTGATGCGTGGGTCATTGCGAATCTTGAAGAGTGCCCCGGAGGCCTCGTTCTGGTCAAGCAAGCCCGCGAGGTCGTCTTCCGCCGTCTGTACCATGGACCGGAACTTGATCATCTGAAAAGTGCGCTCATTGCGCCCGCACCGCTCCTGATGGAAGAGCACGGGACCAGGTGAATCGAGCTTGACCGCAATCGCGATGGCCACCAGGAGCGGCCAGAAAATGAGGAGTGCCATCCCGGACACGCCGATGTCGAGGACGCGTTTGAGCACGTGCTTTGCGCCCTCGAACTGCGGGATCTCCACGTGGATTAGAGGTAACCCCTCGACCGGCCGGAAATGGATCCGGGGACCGGCGACATCCGTGAGCTGGTTGGACAGCACCAGCTCGGCGGATGTTCCCTCCAGCTCCCAGCCGAGGCTGCGAATGTACTCGCTCCCTCCCGTGGGCCGGCCCGCGACGATCACCGTGTCGACGGCAAGCTCCGCCGCCGCGGCCGCGACATGGCCCAGGTCGGAAACCACCGGGATTGACCGGTTGCCCGTCTTGACCGGGGATTTCGAGCCGTTCACGAGAGCGACCCCCACGACGTAGTAGGTGGCACCGGCATTCTCGATTTGTCCTACCACGTATTCGACATCGGCGCGATTGCCGACGACGATGACTCGCGCGAGGTAATGGCCGAAGACCCTCTGGCGCAGCAGCCATCGCCGCCACAGCCAGCGTTCCAGAACCAGGCCGCACATGCCGAGGGGGAGGGCGAGCACAAAGAAGCCGCGTGCGACGTCGACCTGGAACGCCAGGAAACCGATGGCAAGGAGCCCGAAGGTGAGCGCACTCGCGTTGATCACCTGCTTGTATTCGGTGGCCCCGATGCCGATGACGCGCGAATCCCGGGTGTGGAAAGCTCCCAGGGTCGCGATCCAGCTGAGCGCGATGAGCAGAGCGACCAGCCAGTAGTCGGCCTGATATCCACCGACGGATGCCTGGGCACCTTCCCCGCCGAATCTGACGATCAGGGCTGTCGTGACCGCAACCATGACGACGCCCGCGTCGCTCATCAGGAGTTTCGCGCGAAACCGCCTGGCCCAGACCAGGCCGGATGTCTGCGCGTCAACGCGGATAACAGGCGTGCTGACATCAGGGTTCTGGGGCGCCGCGGCCGGCACCAATGCCAGTCTCGGCTGGGCGATGGGCGGAGTCCCGGCGAAGGGCAGGCGCGGGCGTGGGTCCGTCATCGTGTGCTCACCCCGCCAAAGGAACTTTGCGGCAGAGCGCGTTGGAGTGTTCGGGGCTGGGCCTGGGTAGGGCCGGCAAAAATGGGCCGACAAATACGCCGACACGTCGCGGACGTGTTCACGAAAATCCCCTGCATTTCGGGTTTACAGAGCGGGATGGGTTTCACCTGGGGAGTCTGTCTAGGGAACGAGACCACCCGGATGATTCAAATAGTGACTGAAGCTCACTTGCTTCCGCTGAACATACCCCGAACGCCCGAGACCGCTGGGGCCCCAAACGGGGGGTGGAAATCCAACTCATTCGGGGGGGCGCGAAGGTCGGAGCCCTGTGGCATTCTCTCTCCTGTGAGCAAACCTCAGCTATTTATCAGTGGGTTTCAGCCCATTGGCTCTCGCGCAGGCTCTCACGCACAGCTGGAACGGCGTCCACTTCGTTACCTACCCTGACGAAGACCAGCAACGGCGGTCGTTACCCGAACGACCCACGCCACCCGGGATGCCATGGAGTTCATTCATGACCGCAAAAGAGACCTCCAGCCCACGTCTGGCGAATCGCGCGCCGCGCAACCGGCTGACTTTCTTCGCACTGAGCGCGTATGCGATGGTGATCGCCCTGGTGTCCAGCACTATTCTGCTGGCAGGTCCGTCGGCCGGTGCGGCAACCGTATGTGTTGACGCCAATCCGATTGTCTGCGAGAACGCGCTACCGGGTACCAGTTCCAGCGTCTGGGACATCGACGGCTCCGGTGACCCGAGCATCCAGGGCTTCGCGACCGACATGAGCGTGAATGTCGGAACCCGGGTCGATTTCAAGGTCGACACCTCGGCGTCGAATTACACTGTCACCATCTATCGCACGGGCTGGTACCAGGGCCTCGGAGCGCGCGCCATCGCAACGGTCAACCCGTCGGCGAGCCTGCCGCAGCGGCAACCTCAGTGCCTGTCAGATGTTGCCACGGGGCTTGTCGACTGTGGCAACTGGGGAGTGTCCGCGTCATGGAATGTTCCCGCCACGGCGGTCTCCGGGGTGTACTTCGCCCTGCTGACGCGCACGGACACGGGTGGCCAGAGCCACATCACCTTCGTCGTACGGGACCGGGCCAGCGAGGCGGACGTCCTCTTCCAGACGTCCGACACCACCTGGCAGGCCTACAACACTTACGGCGGCACCAGCATGTACGAGGGCCCCAACGGTCGTGCCTACAAAGTGAGCTACAACCGTCCCTTCGCCACCCGGGGGGACAGCGAGGGTCGCGACTTCTATTTCTCCAACGAGTACCCGCTGGTCAGGTTCATGGAGAAGAACGGGTACAGCGTCACGTACACGAGCGGGATCGACACCGATCGTTTCGGATCCGACCTGCTCAAGCACAAGGTGTTCCTCTCGGTCGGCCACGACGAGTACTGGTCGGGAGCGCAACGGACGAATGTTGAGGCAGCGCGCGCGGCGGGAGTCAACCTGCAATTCCTCTCCGGAAACGAGGCCTACTGGCGTACCCGTTACGAGCCATCGGTCGCCGGTCCCAGCACGCCGTACCGCACCCTGGTGTCGTACAAGGAAACCAAGGCGAACGCGAAGATCGACCCGAGCCCGGAATGGACGGGCACCTGGCGCGACCCCCGATTCGCCTCGACGGCGGCGGGCGCCGGCCTGCCCGAGAACGGCCTGACCGGCACGATGTATATGTCCAACTTCTCCGACCTGCCGGTGACCGTCTCGGCTCAGGAGGGCAAGCTCCGGCTGTGGCGCAACACCGGCCTCAACCAGCTCGCCGCCGGTACGACGAGGGCGCTGGCCCCGCACACGGTCGGGTACGAGTCCAATGAAGACGTCGACAACGGATTCCGGCAGTCCGGCCTGATTCGGCTGTCCACGACGACGGGCGCCGTTCCCGAGTACCTCACCGACTTCGGCAACACCGTCGCTCCGAGGACAACCACGCACAACCTCACGCTCTATCGGGCGTCCAGCGGCGCCCTCGTCTTCTCGGCTGGCAGCGTACAGTGGACCTGGGGCCTCGATCAGGAGCATGACGGCCTTGGCGCCCCGGCCGACGCTCGGATGAAGCAGGCCCAGGTCAACCTCCTGGCCGACATGGGGGCGCAGCCGAGCACGCTGGAGTCGGCCCTGGTAGCCGCGGCAAAGTCCACGGACGTCACCCCGCCGACCGCCGCCGTCACGTCGCCGGCCCCCGGAACGGCGATCCAGCATGGTTCGAGCGTGACGCTCACCGGGACTGCTGCGGACTCCGGCGGAGTCGTCGCCGCGATCCAGGTCTCCACCGACAACGGATCCACCTGGCACCTGGCCAGCGGAACCACCACCTGGTCGTACACCTACATGCAGACCGGCGCCGGCAGCCAGGCCGTGCAGATACGGGCTGTGGACGACAGCGCCAACTACGCTGCCACGCCCCTCACTGTTGGCTATTCGAGCACAGGGCCCTACTCCCTCCTCGGAAACGTCGTCCCAGCCGTGGCCGACGCGGGGGATCCGAATTCCGTCGAACTCGGCCTCCGCTTCACGCCCACCCTTGACGGGTTCATCTCCGGGGTCCGGTTCCACAAGAGCGCGGCGAACACGGGTGTGCACACGGGTTCCGTCTGGAGCTCCTCGGGCGTCCGGCTCGCAACCGCCACCTTCACCGATGAGACTGCGTCGGGTTGGCAGACCGCAAACATCTCGCCCACGGTCTCGGTGCAGGCAGGCCAGACCTATGTTGTTTCGTACAATGCGCCCCAGGGCCGCTACTCGGCCGCCAGCCGCTACTGGGCCTACCGCGGCGACAACGCGGGGCCGCTCACCGTCGCTGGAGGGTTTGGCGCTGCTCCGGCGGGCGTCTACAACACCAACGGGTCCTTCCCGACCGACAGTTACCAGGGCGGCAACTACTTTGTGGATGCCGTATTCACCACCACGGACTCCTCGCCGCTCACGGCGATCAGCCAGTGGCCGTTGCCCGACTCGTCCAGCGTTCCGTTGACCACGAACATCAGCGCTCAGTTCTCCCGCCCGGCCGACCCGGCCACGGTGTCGTTCAACGTGGTCGATTCGCTGGGCGCGACCGTCCCCGGCACGACGGGCTACGACTCCAGCACCCGTACGGCGACCTTCCAGCCGAGTGAGCCGCTCAACGGCTTCGTCACCTACTCGGTGACCCTCTCAGCCTCCGGCACCGGCGGCCAGCCGTTGTCCAGTGGCGGGTCCTGGACCTTCACCACAGTGCGGCCTCCCGCTGAAGAAGGCGTCTGCCCGTGCAGCCTTTACGACGACGGCACCGTGCCCGGAATCCTGCAGGTCAATGACCCCAATGCGGTGACGCTCGGGACCCGGTTCTCGGTTTCGGCGCCGGGCGTCATCACCGGTGTGAAGTTCTACAAGGGTCCCGGCAACACCGGTACCCATGTTGGATCGCTGTGGAACAGCAACGGCACTTCGCTGGCCCAGGGGACCTTCACGAGTGAAACCAGCGCCGGATGGCAGACGCTCACTTTCGCCGAGCCGATCGCCGTGACTCCGGGGACTGTCTACGTCGCCGCGTACAACACGACCGTGGGCCAGTACTCGGCCACCCTCGGAGCGTTCGCCGCGGGCGGCTTTACCTGGGGCCCGCTGACGGTTGAGGCCGGGGCAGGCACGTACACCTATTCCTCCGGCTACCCCGGCACCCAGTCGTCGACCAGTTATCTCGTCGACGTTACCTTCGAGCGCAGCCCGGACCCGATCTCGATCGTGGATAGGTCTCCGGCCTCGGGAGCATTGGGCGTCGGCCCGGATGCCGGTATCAGCGTGTCGCTGTCCGCCGCGATCGCAGACGGCTACGCGCTCACCGCGACCAGCAGCGGATCGGCGATCGCCGGTACCACCAGCCTGTCGGCAGACCGAACAACGATCACCTTCCAGCCCACCGGTGCTCTGCCGATAGACGCGGACGTGCTCGTGGGCCTGACCGGCGTCATCGCCAATTCCGGTGCGACGTTGCCGGCCAAGACGTGGACCTTCACGACGGCGGACACGTCCGGCGGGTCAATCGTTTCCACCTTGTTCGGCACCGAGTCCCCGGCCGTGACGTCGGCGGATGACGCGTCACCGGTTGAAGTCGGCGTCGCCTTCACTCCCTCTCAGGCCGGTTCCGTCACCTCGATCCGTTTCTTCAAAGGAGCAGGCAACGTCGGCACCCACACCGGCAACCTCAGGACCGCGGACGGGCAGCTGCTCGCCACCGTCACCTTCAACAACGAGAGCGACACTGGATGGCAGACCGCCCAACTCGCGACCCCGGTCCCGCTGGCCGTCGGTCAGGGCTACGTGGTTTCCTACCTGACCCCGCAAGGGCACTATTCCTACACGCCGGGTTACTTCACGTCCGCCAAGACAAGCGGTCCCCTCACCGCACGGGCTACATCGAACGGGCTCTATCTGTATGGAGCGGCCGGTGGCCTGCCGACCTACTCGTACGGCGCGGCGAACTACTTCGTCGACATCGTGTATCGCACCGAAGCGGCGGCGCCGTCGACGGCGACACCGACCGGCGTGTCGATCTTCGCGACGGATAGCGGCCCGGTCAATACGTCGTGGGATGATGCGGGGCCCATCCAGGTGGGTACTCGGTTCACCTCCGCCCAGGACGGAACGATCACGGGCATCCGTTTCTACAAGGGAGCAGGGAACACCGGAGCGCACACGGCCAACCTCTGGTCGAGTACCGGGGAGCTCCTCGCCACGGCGATGTTCGTGAACGAGACCGAGAGCGGTTGGCAGAGCGTGGCCTTCGACCGGGCCGTGGCCGTAACAGCCGGGGCCGAGTACCGTGCCACGTACTTCACAACGACCGGTCATTACGCCGTCGATCTAGGCGGGGTGTCCGCGCCCATCACGTCCGGACCTCTCTCGACACCGGCCGGCGGAGCGGTCTACGTCTACGGGACCGGTCAACCGAACCAAACATCGAACCATAACTTCTGGGTCGATGTGTATTTCGTCCCGGCTCCCTAGCAACACCGAACGACGACTACCCGACTGTCCGGCCTGACGGCCGGCTGATGAAAGACGAGGACACTTGTGACGTCACGATTGAGAATCGCGGTCATCGGAGCCGGCTACTGGGGTCCGAACCTGGCACGCAACTTCGCTGCCAGTGCCGAGTGGGATCTGGTGGCCGTGTGTGATCTCGATCGGGCCCGTGCCCAGGCGGTCGCCGACGGGGTGAGTGGCACTCCCTCCGTGTACACCGACCTCGACGAATTACTCGCCCGGGACGACCTCGACGCCGTCGCAGTCGCGACCCCGGCCGCAACACACCATCGCGTCGTGCTCGCGGCGCTTCGGGCGGGCAAGCACGTCCTGGTCGAGAAGCCACTGGCCGACAGCCGCGAACGGGCCGCGGAGATGGTTGCCGAAGCGGCCCTGAACGGACTCACGCTGATGACGGATCACACGTACTGCTACACGCCCGCCGTCCTGAAGATTCGCGAACTCATTCAGGACGGCGCCCTCGGCGACCTGCTCTTCATCGACTCGGTGCGGATCAACCTGGGCCTGGTCCAGCCGGATGTCGACGTGTTCTGGGACCTCGCTCCGCACGACCTGTCGATCATCGATTTCCTGCTGCCGGGAGGGCTCCGCCCGACGGCCGTGGCGGCGCAGGGGGCTGACCCCCTCGGCGCCGGAAAGGCCTGCATCGGCTACCTGACCATCCCGCTCGCGAACGGGGCTATCGCCCACGTGCACGTCAACTGGCTGAGTCCCACCAAAATCCGCCGGATGGTCATTGGTGGGACCGACCGCACGCTCGTCTGGGACGACCTCAACCCCCAGCAGCGGCTCAGCGTCTACGATCGCGGTGTCGACCTGACCCAGCAGTCCGTCGACGGCATCGATCGCGCCTCGTCGGCGGTGTCCTACCGCCTCGGCGACACCTGGTCGCCTGCGCTGCCCGAGCGGGAGGCTCTCGGGGTCGTGGCCGGCGAATTCGCGGCCAGCATTCGTCAGGGGCGCCCCGCGCGCACAGACGGTGAAGCAGGACTGCGGGTGCTGTCCGTGCTGGAGGCAACGAGCCGCAGCCTGGCGAACGAAGGAAGGATGGCGTCGATCGACCATGACCAGGAGCCTGCCCCCCGGCCCGTGCCGAGCGAGCCCCTCGTGGAGGTACGGCGATGAGCGTGCTCCAGGGAGCAAGTGTGCTCGTCACCGGTGGCGCCGGCACGATCGGATCGACCCTGGTCGACCAGTTGCTCGATGCGGGCGCGACCCAGGTGGACGTACTGGACAACTTCGTGCGCGGTCGCCGAAGCAACCTGACCGCCGCACTGGAATCGGGCCGGGTCACCGTGGTGGAGGGGGACATCCGCGACCGGGACCTCGTGCACGACGTGACCCGCGGCAAGGACCTGGTGTTCCACCAGGCTGCGATCCGCATCACCCAGTGCGCGGAAGAGCCTCGACTCGCGCTCGAAGTGCTGGTCGATGGCACGTTCAACGTGCTCGAGGCAGTGCAGGCGCACTCGGTCGGCAAAATCATCGCGGCCTCCAGCGCGTCGGTGTACGGCATGGCCGAACAGTTCCCGACCGGGGAACGCCACCACCATCACAACAACGACACCTTTTACGGTGCGGCGAAGTCCTTCAACGAGGGGATGTTGCGCAGCTTCCGGGCCATGTACGGCACCGACTACGTGCTGCTCCGCTATTTCAACGTGTACGGACCGCGGATGGATGTGCACGGCCTCTACACCGAGGTTCTGGTGCGGTGGATGGAGCGCATCATGGACGGCAAGCCACCCCTGATCTTCGGCGACGGCAGCCAGACCATGGACTTCGTCTTCACGACCGACATCGCCCGCGCGAACCTGCTGGCCGCGACCAGCGACAGCCGGAAGGGCGTATTCAACGTCGCCAGCGGAACCGAGACGAGCCTGCTCGGCCTGGCCGAGGCCCTGCTGCGCGTCATGGGATCCGATCTCGCGGTCGAGCACGGCCCTGAACGCGCCGTCAACGGCGTGGCCCGGCGCCTCGCTGACACGGGCGCCGCCAGCCGGGAACTCGGCTTCAAGGCCGAGGTCGGCCTGGAGGACGGGCTGAGGCAACTCGTTGATTGGTGGCTGCCGTTACGGGACGAGGTCCGGTCCGAGGCGCTGTCGGCGGTGCGGGCATGAACCGAATCAACGTCATGAAGCCCTGGCTCGGCGCGGAGGAGGTTGCCGCGGTCACCGCCGTGATCGAATCCGGTTGGGTTGCCCAGGGGCCCCGCGTGGCCGCCTTCGAAGAGCAGTTCGCCCGGGCCGTGGAAGCACCCTACGCGGTCGCCACCTCGAACTGCACGACAGCCCTGCACCTGGCCCTGGTCGTCGCGGGCGTCGGCCCCGGTGACGATGTCGTGGTGCCCTCGTTCTCCTTCATCGCCACGGCCAACGCGTCGTCCTATCTAGGAGCACGCGCCGTGTTCGCCGACGTCGGCCGGCTCACCGGCAATGTCACGGCGGAGACCATCAGCGCGGCCCTGACCCCCGGCACGAGCGCCGTGATCGTGGTGGACCAGGGTGGAGTCCCGGTTGACCTCGACCCGATCCGCGCGCTCTGCGACCCGCTCGGGATCGTTGTGATCGAGGATGCCGCCTGCGCGGCCGGCTCCCGCTACAAGGGCCGCCCGGTCGGAACCGGCGCTGACCTCACCGCCTGGTCCTTCCATCCGCGCAAGATTCTCACCACCGGCGAGGGCGGAATGCTGACCACCGGGCGGGCGGTCTGGGCTGATCGGGCCCGGCGGCTGCGCGAACACGGTATGAGCGTCTCGGCCGAGGCCCGGCACGCATCCGTGCTCGCACCGGCCGAGGAATACCTCGAAATCGGCTTCAACTACCGCATGACCGACGTGCAGGCCGCGATCGGGATCGTGCAGTTGGGACGCCTGCCCGAGGCGGTGCGGCGGCGGCGGGAACTCGCGTGCGCCTACGCTGAAGCGGTGGCGGAGGTTCCGGGCCTGCGTGCGGTCGCGGACCCCACATGGGGGGAGAGTAACTTCCAGTCCTTCTGGATGGAGGTCGGGCCGGAATACCCACTCGACCGCGACGGGTTGCTCGAGCGCCTGGCTGAGGCCGACATCTCCGCCCGCCGGGGAATCATGGCTGCGCACCGGCAACCGGCCTACCGCGGTCGGGACACCGGGCGGGCCTCCCTCGCCGTGACGGAGCGCCTGGCCGACACCACTCTCATCCTGCCGCTGTACCACCAGCTCGAGGCGAACGACCAGGCGCGCATTATCGACACCCTGCAGCTGGAAGGCGCTCTACGTCATGACTGAGCTCCTGCTGGTGGGCGCGAGCGGGCTCGCCCGGGAAGTCCTCAACCTGCTCCGGAACCGTCCGGAGTACGTCCTCGTCGGTATCCTCGACGACCTCCCCGGGCTGCAGGGCTCGTCCGTCGACGGCGTGCCTGTTCTCGGAGGACTCGACCAGATCACGCGTTACCCGGCCGCGCGTATCCTGATCTGCGTCGGTCGCGGCGAGGCGCGGGCCCGGATCTCCGACCGGCTGGCCGGGCTCGGGGTGACCGATTCCCGCTATGCCCGGCTCGTTCACCACAGCGTCGAGGTCCCCGACACCTGCCGGATCGGCGTGGGGAGTATCGTCCTCGCCGGCGTCGTGCTGACCGCCGATGTCGTTCTCGGCCGCCATACCGTGGTGATGCCGACGGTGACGCTGACACACGGCGACCGGGTGGACGACTTTGCCACGCTCTGCGCCGGTGTCTCCCTCGGCGGCAACGTCTCGGTCGGTGCCGGTGCCTACTTGGGCATGAACGCGGCCGTGCGGGAAGGTGTCCGCATCGGCCGGGGGGCGGTGCTGGGCATGGGATCCGCCGTGCTGGAGAACCTGCCCGACCGGGAAACCTGGGTGGGCGTGCCTGCCCGCCGCCTCCGCGCGGCCGCGGACGGCCCGCTCGTTCCCCTGCCCCCCACTTCCGTGCCCGCACCAGAAGCGCCACTTGCTCCGGCACTGGCAACACCTGTCCGCGGAACGCCCGCACTCACTGGAGGAATCGAATGACGACCGTCCCCATGCTCGACCTGTCGCTGCAGCACACGCAGGTGGCCGACGAGATCCGCGCCGGCTTCGATCGGGTGATCGCCAGCTCGAGCTACATCCTCGGCCCTGCCGTCGACGAGTTCGAGGCCGCCTTCGCCGACTATTGTGGCGTCGCTCACGCCATCGGCGTCGGCACGGGTACGGATGCGATCGAGCTGGCCCTGCGCGGGACCGGGATCGGCCCCGGCGACGATGTCATCGTTCCGGCGAACACGTTCGTGGCAACGGCCGAGGCGGTTCTCCGGGCCGGCGCCACCGTGGTCTTCGCGGACTGCGACGAGAATTTCCTGCTCGACCCGGAGGACCTCCGCACCCGGTTGACTTCCCGCACACGGGCGGTCATCGCGGTGCACCTCTACGGACAGACCGCCGCGGTCGACGAGATCCGGGCGGTCGTGGGACCGTCCATCGTGCTGATCGAGGACGCCGCGCAGGCTCAAGGGGCCCGCCATCGCGGCCGCCGCGCAGGTTCCCTCGGCGACGTTGCCGGTACGAGTTTCTACCCCGGTAAGAACCTCGGCGCGTACGGCGATGCCGGCGCCGTGATGACCTCATCGCACGCTATCGCCGAGCGCGTGCGCATGCTGCGCAACCACGGCGGCCTGCAGAAGTACGAACACCTTGAGGTCGGCACGAACTCGCGCCTGGATTCCCTGCAGGCCGTCGTTCTCTCGGCCAAGCTGGCCCGCCTCGAATCCTGGAACGCGGAGCGAAGGAAGCTGGCCGAGCGCTACGACCGTCTGCTTTCCGGGCTGCCGCTGGTGACCTGCCCCCGCACGGTCCCCGGCAACGAACACGTCTTCCACCAGTATGTGGTGCGGGTGCCCGAGCGGGACCGTGTTCTGGCCGAGCTGAACGCGCACGGAATCGCCGCCGGCATCCACTACCCGCTGCCGGTGCCGCTGCTTCCCGCGTTCGCCGGCCCCGTTCCGGCGAGGGGGCGTTTCCCCGTCGCCGAGCGTTTGGCGACCGAAATCCTTTCCCTGCCGATCTATCCGGGGCTGGAGCCCGAGCAGCAGTACTACGTCGCCGAGCAGCTCGCCCTCTCGATCGGGCGCACGCCGGCCGTGGTGACCGGCATCCGCGCAGCCGGGTGAAGATTGTGACGGGAGGACAGGGCGTCAGGACGGTGCGCGAGGCTCCGGGAGCCTCGCGGGCGCTGTTCTGGAGCTTCTCGAACACTGCCGTGTCGCGCCTGGGTACCCTCGGAATCGGCATCGTCCTGGCGCGCGTCCTCGGCCCGGAGGAGTTCGGCACGTATGCCGTGGCCTTCGTCGCCCTGATGGCGATCCTGAGCTTTAACGAGCTCGGCGTGAGCCTGGCGATCGTGCGGTGGCCTGGCGACCCGCGCGAAATTGCGCCGACGGTCACCACGATCTCCATCGTCAGCAGCGCAGTCGTCTGCATCGGGGGCTACGCTCTTGCGCCCTGGTTCTCCGCCGTGATGGGCGACCCGGACGCCACCGATGTCGTGCGGCTGCTCGTCCTGAGCGTGCTGGTGAACGGAGTGGTCGCGACCCCGGCCGCTCTGCTCCAGCGGGAGTTCCGGCAGGGGACCAGAATGATCATCGACCAGGTGAATGTCTGGGTCGGCGCGGTGCTATCGGTCACCCTGGCTCTGCTGGGCTGGGGTGCGATGAGCCTGGCCGTCGGCCGCATCGCGGGAACCGTTCTCTCCGGCGTGCTGTTCCTCGTGTTCTCGCCGCTGCCGTACCGCCTCGGTTTCGACCGCCGTCACGTCAATGCGCTGCTGTCGTTCGGGCTGCCCCTCGCCGGTGCCAGCCTGATCGTCTTCTTCGTCAGTTACGCCGATCAACTGGTCGCCGGCCGATACCTCGGGGCCACCATGCTCGGTTTCTACGTGCTGGCGTTCAACCTGGCCAGCTGGCCGGTCAGCATGTTCTCCCAGCCGCTGCGCAGTGTGGCGCCCGCTGCCTTCTCCAGGCTTCAACATGACACGGCGCAGATGAATACCGCGTTCCGGTCTACCCTGCGCGTCCTCGCCGCCGCCGCGCTACCCGTCTGCTTCTTCCTCGCAGGCGCCTCAGACCCCGTGATCCGCTTCGTGTACGGCGACGTCTGGGCGCCCGCGGCGACCGCTCTCACCTGGCTGGCACTGTTGGCGGCTTTCCGGATCATCTTCGAACTGGCCTACGACTTCCTCGTCGTGTTGAGGAAATCCGGGTCGCTGTTCCAAATCCAGATCTGGTGGCTGGCCGCGCTCGTGCCGGCGCTCATCGGCGGAGCCCTCTGGGGCGGGCTGGGCGGCATCGGCCTCGCCCAGGTGGTGGTGGCCGCGTCAATCGTCCTGCCGCTCTACCTCTGGCGCCTGAAGAAGACCGGGATACTGATCCGACACGTGGCCCAGCCGATCGGACTTCCCCTCGCGGGCGGACTCCTGGTCCTGGTTGCGGGGCTCCTGGCCGGAACAGCCATTGAGAACCCGTTCCTGGCCGCGCTGCCCTCCGGGCTGCTCGCGCTGGCAGTGATGGGGCTGCTCCTCCATCGGGAACGGGATACCCTCCGTTCGCTCCGGGGCCTGGGCACAGTGCCGGCCGATGCCGGGGTCGGCGGTGGGGCCCAGTGAGAATCCTCGTCTACCCGCACGACCTGGGGCTCGGCGGCAGCCAGCTCAACGCGATCGAGATTGCGGCCGCCGTTCAGGCGCTCGGCCACAGCGTCGTCATCTTCGGTCGGCCCGGTGCCCTGATTGACCGGATCGAGGATCTAGGACTCGAATTCGTCGAGTCCCCGCGACCGGGGAAGCGACCTTCACTCGGCGTCGTGGCGGCGCTGACGAACCTGATCGATGAGCGGGAAATCGACATTCTGCACGGGTACGAATGGCCGCCGGCACTCGAGACGGTACTGGCGTCACGTCGACGCCCGGCAGCCCGGTCCTTTGTCACCGTGATGTCGATGTCCGTGCCGCCGTTCATCCCGCGCACCGTTCCTCTAGTGGTCGGCACGGCCGAGATCGCGGCTGCGGAACGGTCGAACGGGCGCCGCAGGGTGAGCGTGCTCGAACCTCCGGTCGATGTGTCCTTCAACCGTGCTGACCTGGACGTGGGACTTGCCGACTTCCGTCGCCGCTGGCATCTCGACGGAGGGAAGATGACGGTCGTGTCGGTGACCAGGTTCGCCCACGAGCTCAAACTCGAGGGAACCCTCGCGGCCATGGACGCCGTCGCGCGCGTCAATCGGGACATCCCGACGCGGCTCGTGCTGGTCGGTGACGGTCCGGCCCGGGGCGAGGTGGAGGCGAAGGCCCGGTTCATCAACGCCCAGGCAGGGGAGGGCACAATCGTGCTGACCGGCCAGATCTCAGATCCCCGGCCGGCCTACGCAGCAGCGGATGTCTCACTCGGTATGGGAGGATCGGCCCTCCGGGCCCTGGCCTTCGCGAAACCACTGGTCGTGCAGGGCGAACAGGGGTTCTGGCGCCTCCTGGCCCCCGATTCGGTCCAGGGCTTCCTTTGGACAGGCTGGTACGGGGTAGGTCGCTCCTCCGAGGACGGAGCGGACACCCTTGCCGGCATCCTCCGCGAGGTCCTCAGTGATGGACGCCTGCGTCGGTCCCTCGGCTCGTTCGGCCGCGACGTCGTCGAGGATCGATTCTCCGTGACTCGGGCCGCCGGGTTGCAGGTGGAGCACTACAGCGCCGCGCTGGCCGAGGCCCCGGGTTCCCTGTCCACCCTCGTCGGCGACGCGGCCGCATTCGCCCGCTATGCCCGGTACTACGCGGGAAAACGCGTCCGGCGCGCGCTGGGCCGGGAGCAGGCCGACGATTTCAATGCCCGACCCGTCTCCGGGTCCACCCAGGTCCTGCGCCGCAGCCGGACGGGGGTGTCATGACGGGCGAGCCTGGTGCCGTCGTCTACATCGCCGGCAGCCGCTGGGAGGGCGTGGCGGGCACCGACTGCCGGCTGGTGACTGCCTTGGGTACCCGCGTCCCGGCGCTCTGGGTTGACCCTCCTTTCTCTGTGCTGACGCGTACGCGCGGCGGCGGAGTGGAATTGAACCGGGCCGGACGGTCGTCGGTGGCGCCCGGGGTCACTCGGCTGCAGGTCCTCGCGCCGCCCGGGGCGTCCCGTCCGGGAATCAGGCACGTGACCGCGCGGGTGGTCGCCCGGGGCATTCAGTCGGCCCTCGCCGCGAGCGGCGCGTTGGCAGCGGTAATCGTCCTTGCGTCTCCGCTGGCCCGGTTCCCCCGCGGCGTCGCTGGGTTGCGGATGTTATACGTCACCGATGACTGGCCGGCTGGAGCAGCCATGATGGGCCTGCCGGCCGCGCGGGTGTGGTCGGTCCTGGCCCGCAACGTGCGTGACGCGGACGTCGTCGCGGCCGTCTCTCCCGATCTGGCCGCGACATTGGAACGGGACTACGGGGTCTCAGTGCATGTGCTGCCCAATGGCTGTGAACCGAATCGGGCGCTCGCGCCGGAACCCGACACGGCACGGGCGGGACTCGTGGGCCAGCTCAACGAGCGCTTGGATGTCGGGATCCTGGAGGCCGTGAGGGCCGGTGGCACGCCACTGGACATCGTCGGCCCGCGCATGGACCGGGATACCGTTACCCGGCGTGAACTGGATCGTCTCCTCGCCGCGGACGGTGTGACCTGGCACGGAGCGGTTTCGTTCGAGGAGCTGCCCGCCCGAATGGCGCGGATGGGTGTGGGGCTGACGCCCTACGCCGACACCGCCTTCAACCGCGCCAGCTTCCCGCTCAAAATTCTCGAGTATCTGGCCGCCGGACTTCCTGTCGTCTCCACAGATCTTCCCGCGGTGCGTTGGCTCGATACCGACCTGATCACCATCGGCCGCGACCCGGAGGAGTTCGCGCGCCAGGTCCGGGAGCTTCTCGGGCGCCCTATCGACCCTGCTGAACGCGACCGGAGGATTGCCTTCGCGGTGGGGCACACCTGGCGCGCCCGTGCCGACCAGCTGCTGGCCCTCGTCACCAACTTATCGGCAGCGTCCGATATCCTCCTCTGAATCCGACCGTTGCCGACGCTGGACTGTCGCGCCGCCCCTAGCCTGGCTGCGACAATGCGTCCGCTTCGGTCGGGGGAAGGCCACTGGCCCGATTGCGGATGGCCAGACGCCAGTACGCCCCACACAGCCCCAGCATGAGGAAGAGCGTGCCTCCGGCCATGCGGAATGAGAACGCGTCGAACAACGCCGTGAGGACGGCCCCGGCGAGCACCGAAGCCGCCAGGGCAGGGCCGAGCTGGCGCGTGAGGGCATCTGGCGGCCAGCGACGGGCAGTGATGGCGACGACAATCCCGGTGACGAGCAGACTGACCAGGGCGAGCAGACCCAGGGTGCCGAGTTCGACAACGGTCAGAAGATACTGGTTGTCGAGGATCCGGTACTCCCGGGTGTAGGTGCCGAAGCCCCGCCCCAGGATTGGACTGCGGCTGAATATTTTATTCACGTCCTCATAGCCGCTTGAACGGGAGGTGATGCTCGGGTCGCTTCCGGTATTGAGGAACAGGCCCCGTAAGGTGCCGAGCATACCGGGGACGGTCAGGTAGAGCAGGGCCAGCCCCGCTGCGGAGGCGACGGCCACCCGGATCCGGACTTGCCGCGACCAGAACGGTAGGAGCGAGACGATGCCCAGCGCCAGGCCCAGCCAGCCCGAACGGGACCCGGAGACCGCCAGCGCCGCGATGATGACGAGAGCGGGCAGCCAGCGATGCCAGCGTGAACGGGTGGTGTCCGTCAGGGCGAACGTCAGCGCGATCGGCAGGATCATCGACAGAACCGCGGCGTACTCGAGCGGGCTCATCGCCGTGGCAGCGGCGCGGGCGAATCCGTTCCTGTCCTGTACGGCGGAGAAGTCCTGGGAAACGCTCAGCCCGGGAATGCTGATTGACGAGACGAAGGACTGGCCCGTTGCGAACTGGACGAGGCCCAGGGCCGCGAGCAAGGCGCCAGCCACGACGAGTCGATGGAGCAGGATGCGGAGCCGCGCCATGTTCGGAATGAGATCGGTGGCAACGAGCAGGATGCTGGCGAGGGCGAACAGGCGGATCAGGCCGAGATCGGCGCCGCTGACTTCTGAGCTCGACAGCGGGCGGAGCATCGCGACTATGTAACTCGCCAAGACCGCGCCCACAAACAGGGTCAGCGCTAACCGCACGGGTTGCGTCGCGAGGTCCACCACCGGTTCCCGCCGCGCCAACTGGTACCAGCACCACCAGAGGCCCGCGGCCAGCGCGAAGAGAGCGGAGGGGGATCCTGCGCCACCGAGTCCCCCGATCGTCCGATCGGAGGGGATGACATAGAGCAGCGCCAGAAACGCGGTGAGAACGGTCACCGCGTCCTGGCGGGGAAGCCGCGCCATCCGGACGACGATCGACGGCGGGACCTTCGAGGTGGGATCCGGCATGGTCAACCCCGGGCGCGACGCACCGTGGCAGGGGTGCGTGGGGTTCGGGCCGCAATGGCAGATTTAGCAGTCCTGGCCGGCTTGGTCTTGGCCGGCGGCGTCGTGGCAAGGGAAGAGGCGCTCGACGATGCGGCCGGTGATTGATCCGGGGGAGCGGCCGGTGTTTCGGCCGGTTTCGGTGCGGTTTGGTCGCCGGCGTGTGTGCCGCGACCGCGACCGGGACGCGAGCGGCGCGATCGCAGAAGACCGTCGATGAGGCCCGTCAGCAGGATCGTGAGGGTGACCCCGGCCGCGGTGAGGACCCCCAGGGCCTGCGTTCGGAGTTTCGCATCCACGGTGGCCGCTGTGTCCACGGACAAAGTCATGACCGTGATCCGGGAATCGACTGGCACACCAAGATCGGTCTGCAGGTCGGACAGGGCCGTCGGAACGGCCTCAAGTACTGCCGCGGTCAGGTTACGCGCGCCGGCCTGGGTCGACGCGGTCGAGGTGATGAGCATGATCGGCCCGCTTGTGGTCGTGTCCGCGATGGCCTCGTACGTAGCCTCGGGGTGGGCGTCCTCGAGCCGCTCACGCTCGGCATCCGCATCGAGTGAGCGGGTCAGCACGTCGAGGGCCTGGCCCAGACCTCCGAGATAGAGGTAGGGATTGCCGTCGGGCTCCGTAGAGATTTTCGGCGGAAGGAGGACCATGCTCGCTCGGGACTCGTACGTAACCGGGATGGTCTGGAAGGCGACCCCGGCCAGGCCTGCGGTGAGAAGAAGCCCAAACAGCACGAGATACCACCTGCGGAGCAGGCTACGTATCAGGTCGCGCAAGTACATTGATGACCTTTCACTTTGTTGACCAGGGATAACACTGAGGTCGGATGGACGTGATGTCAGTGGGCAGCCGGCGGTCTCCAGGTGGCGACCCGATGTTTCGCCCTGTCCCAGCCGTCCTTCCCGAGGATTGCCCGTCCCATGCGCTTGACCGCAGCTCGGAACCAGTCCCGGATGCCGCGGAGCGGCTGGGCGACCAGCCGGTCACGGAGCACGGCGGCAGGTTGTGGGTTCGGGATATCGTCGAGCAGCCCGAGGAACAGTTCCCGGTAGGGGCCCGGAGCGCTGAGGCGCCCGTGGACCTTGTTGCTCACATTGGTTCCATGCACGACCTGGAGCCACCCCGGGCGGCCGGCGAGCTCCCTGACAGGGAGATGCCGGGGGAGCAGATCGTGCCAGTCGAGCCAACACGTGCGGGGCTCGGCCGTCCAGCTCTCACGGACCGAACAGAATGCGTTGTGCCGGTCGAAGCGGAGGAACAGCCCCGCCGGGCTCATGATCAGCCCCCGGGTGAGGTAGAGCGCCGTCGGCGCGGAAGGCGCCTGCCCGGACTGCAGGCGGTTGACGAAATCGATAGCGAGTCCGTCATCGTTGTCGAGGTTAGTGGTGATGAGTTCGGACCGGGGCGTGCCCACCACACTGCGGAGGTCCGAGATCAGCTCGGAGTGGTTGAATGATGGCCGGAACAGAGGTACGAACGTTCCCGCGGCCCGGTATTCCTCGATCCGCTCCAGCAGCCATGACGGACTCTCCGGGTCGAAATAGATCACCCAGGTGAAGTTTTCGTTCGTCTGAGCCCGCACGGATGGAACACAGTAACGCTCGAAAAGTTCCATTCGCGTGCGCAGCCAGCCCTCTTGGGCGCGCACGACGCTTTCGACGCCCACGCTGGGTAGGTTGAACCGGGTCAGGAGGACATGGTCGATGGTGCTGGGCATGCGTATCCTTTCGGTTCACGTTTGCGCACTGCTTGAGGTCAGTTGTACGCGATCCTGGACGGGCCGCCAAGGGGTCGAGTTGCCCCCGAACGGGTGTCCTCCTAGATGGCGAGGCGGTAGATGTGGTACGAGTACTCGTGCTCGAAGGTGTCGCTGAAAGTTCCGTCAGCGGCGACCGGGAGGGTGCGACCTTCCCCGATGACCTCGACGGATGTCCCGACGAGGCCGGTCGGCAGGGTGAAGGTGCGCTCGCCGGGGTTGGACGTCCCGTCCACCATCGCGAAGATATAGGCAGACCCGCTGTCGGCCTTCAACATCGTGTCGAGTCCGGCCCCGAAGCTGTGTGCGTACGACTGGGTGTTGAGCGCCCGCGCCAGAGAGTGGATCCTGTGGTTCACGGCCTGCGCCGCTGCCACCTGGGGAGCCCCGCAGAAGTCTTCCTCCATCTGCGACTGGCGGAAGAGGCTTCCTCCCTGGCAGGGGCCGGTGAAGCTCTGGTTGAAATACACGATGCCACGCGCCTCGTTGATGACTGAGCTCATGACCGCGCCCTCGAGCTGGCCCGCCGTGATGCTGGCCACGAACGGACCCTCTCCGGGGCCCCCGTTCAGATTCTCCACGAACTGCCACAGCGGTTGCAGCACACCGTCCGAGGCATCCCGTTGGCGCAGCATGTCCATCGTTTGGCCGTAGGACGACGCCGTGCGGCAATTGTCCTTACTAATCGGGTTCAGGTAGGCCTCGCCGCGGTAGATCGACCAATCACAGAACGGAATCGTATACCAGTACATGTCAACCGACACCGCGTCGGTGTAATCGTTGACGTAAGCCTGGTGATCGGCCGTGGTCCCATCCGTGCTGATGACCGTCTGGGTGAAGTTGGCGTAATTGAAGCGTCCGTTGCCGGCAACCTCTTCGCTGCGCTCCTGCAGGTGGGCGCGGCCATCCTCCGGTGTGAACCGGCCGTCGACCTCGTCATCGAGGAAGTTCCCAACCCAGTTGGTGCTCGCTTCCGTGAACGTTCCGTTCAGCTTGGTGCCGATCCAGAAAATTTCGTTGTCCTCGAACAGCTTGTAGTCGGTTCCCTCCCACATGCCTATATAAGTGTTGATGCCCAGGTCCTTGTCGTACTGGGCTTCGGCATCGTTGGAGACACCGTTGTACCAGACCACAATCGGGAAGAAGTCGGGGTTGTCCCAGCCGGCCGCAGCCGCGGCGCTGAATTGGTTCCAATACTCGGGTCCGCCTTCCCAGGGGATGCGCGGCAGGTCGAGTGTTGTCGGCCTGGGTGCCGAGGTCACGGCAGGCGGCGGCGGTGCGGAGGGCGCGGACCTCTCCGATGAGGTGTTGCTCGGCTGGGAGGGGTTCGCGAGCATCAAGACGAGGGCAGAGACGAGGCCCGCTCCTGCCACGACCGCAATAATGGCTGCCGACCGAGCCGTACGCGCCTTCATCGTCCCGCCCTTCCTGATCGGGGTGGCCTTGCCCCGATCCGCAATTGCCCAGTACTATAACCAGCCCCGGCCCACTCCGCAGGAGAGGCAAGATGACCGCCAGGCAGCTGATCCGTGTGCTCATTCGGCGCTGGTACGTGGTGCTCGCGTGCATGCTGCTGACCGTGGGAGCCCTCAACCTGGCCACCAGCGTGAACGGCGTCTATTGGACACAGGTCGACGCCGTGCTGCTGCCGCCCAACAGCACGAATTCCATCGAGTACCAGAACGCCAGCCTCGTTCATTTCGCGGCGATCATCGAAAGAGAACTGAACGGCGGATCCGACACGGCAAAGAAGTCCGCGTCGAGAGCGCCGCTGTATGGCACCGGTGTGCGCAACGGGTACAAAATCACTCTGCCGAATTCGGGGGGACAGTGGAGCTCCAACTTCAATCGAGCAGTCCTGGCCGTTGAAGTGGTCGGCTCGAGTCCGGAGCGCGTCGACCAAATGCGTGTCGAGGTCCTGGCCCGTATCAACGATCTGATTCGGAACAAACAGCAGAGCCTCGGTGCTGCACCGCGGGATTTGATCACGGTTCTCGAATCCCCGGCGCAACCGGTCATCCGTTACGCCGAGGGCAACCAGAGGCGGGCCAGTGCTGCAGTCGGCATCATGGGCGCGGGAATCGCCATTGCCGCGAGCCGGCTGGTCGATGGCGCTCTCAATCTTCGGCGCCGCCGTCATCGGGCGCCCGCACGGGTCGCCGAGCCGGCTCCGGTCTGATCGCTCATCGACTTGAATCGTCTCTCTCCCATTTCTTCCGGCGGCTCCTCGCCGCTGCCACACGGCCCGTGCCCGTGAGCGCTGCATAAGTCAGTGCATCCCACGCGCTTGCCGGGCCGCGAACGGACCATGCCAGTTCACGCATGCTGCGCACGGTGGTCGAACTGGAACTCGACTCGATCGTGCCTCGGTGCTGCCGGGTCAGGACGGCGATCAGTCCACGGATGCTGCGCGGCGTCCGGACTCGTACCGGTACCGTGTCCAGGGTGGTCTTTTCATCCGAGGTGAAGATCGTGTCGACGAAAAGGTCATCCGCGGTGAGTGCGGGGAAGGCGCCGAACCGGTCATGTCCGGCGGCATTCACGGCATACACTCCGGCACCCCAGAGCGCGGAGTGCATCGACGGCATACGACCGCGAGCGCGATAGTAGGCTCGTACCAGTGGCGAGGCCCCGGTCGTGTCATACCGGAAGGCCGGGCGAGCGGCGAGAAGGTTTCCCGACGACAGGGTGGAGAACACGGCGTGCACGGCATCGGTCGTGATCTCGATATCGGCGTCCAGATAGATCCGCGGCCACGCGCTGGCTTCGCCATCACCCGCGTTGAGCGCGGCAGTCTTGGAGGACTCCGTGATCTCCACGACTCGAACGTCCGGGAAAGTGCGGGCGATCGAGGCGGTTGCGTCGGTGCAGCCGTTACAGCTCACGATGATCTCCGCTTCGTTCCTTTCAGCCAACGGGGCGAGGGCGCGCAGGGTACGTCCGATCACCGCGGCCTCGTTGTGAGCCGGGATGATGATCGAGCCGGCTGGGTGCCCTGACGGAACGGAGGTGGGGGCCGTGCGGGTTGAATGCGGGAGCCGCCGCCATTGGTCCGGATGGGTCAGGATGCCCAGTGTGGCGCGGTTGACGGCCACCCTACTGCGCAGCAATTCGTGCAGGATCACCGTGGAATGGAAGGCCGCGGCATAAAGGGCCGAACGGTGCTTTCGGATGTAACGCACCCGGTTGACGGTGAGAAGCGCATCCAACACGGGAGAAGCCCCCGAGCCGCCCTGGGCGTGGATCATGGTGGCTTCGGGTTCGTACCAGATCGTGGCGCCCGCGTCCCGGATCCTCCGCAGGTAGTCCGTCTCCTCGGAGTAGAGGAAGAACCGCTCGTCCCACGCACCGATCATCTCCGCGATATCCCGGCGGAAAAGCAGGGCGGCTCCGGTTGCCCAGTCGACACGATGCGCGTGCTGGTAGCTTTCCGGGTCAGTATCGAACTCGGACAGCCAGCCCGGACGGTGATTGTCGCGCCGCCCGAAGAGGGCATCGCCGAGAGCCCTGGTCACAGTGGGCTCACGCCGGATCGAATGGTAGGTGGTGCGATCCGCATTGAGAAGGCGGGGTACGATCGCGCCCGCTCCCGTGAGGCTCATCCGGTTCAGCATGGTGTGCAGCGCCCCGCGCTCCACGGTCAAGTCTGCGTTCAGCACCAGGACCGCGTCGGTGGCGCCCGCGTGCGCTCGAGCAGCGTTCACCCCGCCGGCGTAGCCGAGATTGCCGCCGGTGTCCACCGTTATCACACCGGACTCGGCTCCCAGCAGGGCCTTCGTTCCGTCGGTGGAGTCGTTGTCGGCGACGATCACCCGAAGGCGGAGATCGAGGCATTCTCGCCGGAGACTGGCCAGCAGTCGGCCGACGTGGTCGGCACTGTTGTAGGTGACTACGATGACGGCGATATCCGCGTACTCATCGGCCGCGCTGAATCGGCCCTCCGGCGCCGCGGATGGCGACGGTAAGGCCTTCGGGGGTGCGGTAACGGAGGGGATGGCGTCTGCTTCACGCGTACGTCGCACTGCCAGATATGCGGGCGGGTCCTCCACGAGGTAGCGCGAGGCTAGCCTCCTCGGTTCCAGGGCCAGGCGCCAGGTCCACTCGAGGCCGTGGCGTGCGACCCAGTCCGGTGCGCGGCTGACGCGCCTGGCGAGGAAATCGACGACGGCCCCGAAGGCGAGTAGCACCTGGGCTCCGGTCTCGGCGCCGTGCCTCGCAATCCAGAGTTCCTGACGAGGTTTGCCGAGTGCGACCACGAGCAGGTCGGTGCGGGCGGCCGCAACTTCGTGGGCGAGCGCTATGGAGCGCTCCGGGTCGCCGAGATCGTCGCGGGACGGCGTCCAGAAGCCCGAGATCAGGAGCGAAGGATGTTCCCGCGCGAGTTGCGTGCGGAGTTGCTCGTGCGTACTCTCGGCGCCGCCGAAGAAGCCGATCCGAGTTCCGTCGCGCTCGGCGCGGGCGATGATCGGACCGATCAGATCGCTGCCCGCCAGCCGGGGCCAGCTGTGACCGGTCAGGCGCCGGGCCTGCGTGGCCAACGGCGCACCATCGACCAGATTCAGCCATTCGAGCTGAGGCGGCTCCCCTCTGCTGCCTGCTCGTTCGAGCGTGCCGATCCACCGTGAGCCGGCGCCGAAATGGTGGATGTGGTCCAGGTTCACGGAGGCAACGGCGAGTGCTACTCTGCTGCGGGTGGTCGCGCGGGAGGCGATGTACTCCACCGCGTCGTTGAACTCCCGCAGGTCGACGGGGGCGCCGCCCAGTGAGATCCGGGTCGCGCTTATCGTCATGCGCGCACCGTGAAACGGGGGCAGGCAGTCGGCCGGGGCCGAGCGCTCAGAGGGCCTGGGCGGTGCTGGCGGTGAGGGAACATGGGTAACCCTTCTGGTTGACGTGCTAACCGGCCGAGCCGAAAACAGCGAAGACCGTGTACTCCGATCCCTGCCGTGTCGCCGTAACTGTGAGGGTGATCGCGTCGGCACCGCGAGCGAATGACACTGCGGTCGAGCCGCCCACCGAGGCGGACGAGCTGCCGGCGAGGCCCAGCTTCCCGAAGGCTGTCTGGTAGAACGTGACCACGTCCTGGGTGCTGTCCGGGGTCGTCGCATCCAGTCCGGCCTGCACGATACCGTCGCTGGAGGAGACGGATGTGGTTCCGAGGACCGATTTCGGGGCGACGGGAATGGCACTCGGGAATCCAGGGACCATTGATCCGTTCGCTGTGGCGGATTCGGGTGGCGAACCGGTGAGGAGGGGTTTGAGCGGTTCGGAGGGAGGTAAAATGCTGATGTCATCCGTGCCTGGGATGGGAGCCTGCGTCGGCCAGCCGGACCCGCGGTCAGTGGGGCTGAGGCTGAGGCTGGGGGCCGGGTCTGGGTCTGGGTTCGGGTCCGGGCCCGCTGAGCCTTTCGGCGTGAGCGGTTCGCTCGTGGAGGGAGCGGAGGTGTCGCCCGGTGTCGCTGCCCCGGACGCTGATGGCGTGACGGGACCCTGTGTCTGGGCGCCGGAGGACGCGGTTTCGCCGGGGCTGTTGAACGCGACAGCGGCGCCAACGGCGACGACAGCGATGGCAAGCGCGGAGGCGGCGATCACATGTTTTCGCGTCATGGAAAAGCTCCGTCTGTGACGCGAGGCTGCGGAGTGATATCGGCCAGGGAGCTCTCGGCGTGTTTGCCCAGGGTGGTCAGGCGGAGTCGTGTCCCGTCCTCGTCTTCCATGAACTCGTCCCCCGTAGCCGGGCAGGCGAATCGATGGTCTCCCTCGTCGTGCAGACGAACGCCGTTGCGGCCGACCCAGCCGATGCGGCGCGCGGGAACCCCGGCCACCAGCGCGAACTCGGGTACGTCTTTGGTCACGACGGCACCAGCGGCAACCATCGCCCAGCGGCCAATCGTGACGGGGGCGACGCAGACGGAGTGGGCACCGATGGACGCGCCTGTTCGCACGGTCACGCCAACCATCTCCCAGTCTTCCGACTTCTTCCTCGTCCCGTCGATGTTCGTGGCCCGAGGAGAGACGTCATTCGTGAAGACCGCTGCGGGGCCGACAAAGACGCCGTCCTCTAGCAGGGCCGGCTCGTACACGAGCGCGTAGTTCTGCACCTTGCAGTTCTTGCCGAGGATGACGCCGGGCCCGATGTAAGCGCCGCGCCCGAGGATGCAGCCCGGGCCGAGCCGGGCATACTCTCGAACCTGGGCCAGATGCCAGACCTGGCTTCCCTCCCCGATCACAGCGCTCGGGTCGACGTCGGCCGTTTGTGCGATGTCCATCAGTAGGCTCCAACCGGGTTGACGACGACACGGAAGGTTCGCCAGAGGATGATGAGGTCGCCCGTGAGTGACCAGTTCTCGACGTAGTACAGATCGAGCCGCACACTCTCCTCCCAGCTGAGGTCGGAGCGTCCGCTGATCTGCCAGAGTCCGGTGAGGCCGGGTTTGATGTAGAGGCGACGGTGAACATGCGTGTCGTATCCGCGAACCTCGGCGGGTAGCGGCGGTCGAGGACCGACGAGGCTCATGTCTCCGACCAAGACGTTCCACAACTGGGGTAGCTCGTCGAGGGAATACTTGCGGATGACCCGTCCGACCCGGGTGACCCGGGGGTCATTCCGCATCTTGAACAGGAGTCCGGAGCCCTCGTTGCGTTCGCGGAGGAGACCGAGCCTTGCTTCTGCGTCACTCGACATCGAGCGGAACTTGAGTATCCGGAAGGTGTGTCCGTTGCGTCCGACGCGCTCCTGCAGAAACAGAACGGGACCTGACGTGTCGAGCTTGATGAGCGCTACGATCACGGCCAGCAGGGGGAGCAACATGAGAAGCGCGAAGGCGGACACGATGACATCCACGCTGCGCTTGAGGACGTACTTTCCGCCTTGGAAGTGGGGTATTTCAACGTGGATCAGGGGGAGACCCTCGACGGGGCGAAAGTGAATGCGAGGGCCTGCGACATCCGTCAGTCGGCTAGAGAGAACGAGCTCGGCGGAAGTGCCCTCCAGTTCCCACCCGAGGTTGCGCACGTAGTGGCTTCCACCGCTAGGGTGGCCAGCCACGATGACGGTGTCGATCCCCATCGCAATGGTGGCTTGGGCGATCCGGGCGAAGTCGGCGACGATCGGAACTTTGTGCTTGCCCGCCGAAATGGTACCGCCCACCCCCGCGGTGTCCAGGGCCGCGCCGACGATGCAGTACGCGGCCCCGGAGTGCTGGTCCATCTGGCCGATCACGTACTCGATGTCGTCGCGGTTGCCGACGACGATGGCTCGGGACAGGTAGTGGCCGAATCGCCGTTGGTTCAACAGCCATTTGCGCCAGAGCCAGCGAGCGAGCGTGAGCGCGGTGAGGCCGAGGGGAAGGGCGAGGAGGAAGTAGGCGCGCGCCGCGTCGATGTCGAGCAAGAGAAAAGCGATGGCCAGCAGGCCGAAGGTGACGACACTGGCGCTGATGACGTGTTTGTACTCGGTGGCGCCGACACCGATGATGCGCGAATCCCTGGTGTGGAAGATTCCCAGGGTGACGATCCAGGTGGTCATGACGACGAGGGGCACCGTCCAGGAATCGATGGGCAGGGGTGCCCGGACAAAGTCCAGCGCACCGAGGTGGGCGAGCAACGCAAACGTGACGACGGACACGATGATGCTGATGTCGGTGATCTGGAGTTTCCTCCGGTAACGCTGGGCCCAAATTCGGCCTGCCGACGGCGAATCCATCGTGAGCGGCGAGTTAGCACCAATCGCCGCGGGGACAGCACGGAGCCTCGAAGACCGCCTTAGGGGCAGGCTGCCCGCCGCCATCGACTCTGGCCACGGGCTGCTCATCTTTCACTCACCTTGATTGCGGGTGCGTGCAGAACGGCGGGGTGCGGCGGGGTGCGGGGGGTCCGGTAGGAGCGGGACGGGGTGGTGCGGAGTCGCCACAAGGCGACACGCGTCAGGTTGGTGTTCACAGTCATTCCCTGCAGTTCGGGTTTACAGGTCAGTGCGGGCAGTGCCAGGTGCTCTCGGTAACGCCGGGTTAACATCGGTCCTGCCGGACTATGGCGGGTATGTCCATTGACCGGAAGATCCAGCAACATGATGAATCCTCAGGTGCCGGTGAAGGGAATATACTCCGATTTCGATTCCGATGCCGGTTGCGGTTACCGCTCCCGGGCCGGCGTCATCCGACGGGGACCGGGACCGGTGGATCCGTTCGACGGGTCTGTTCACGACTCCGGCATCTGAGCTATCCTCCTTGTGAAATAGCCCGTCAATAAAAACAACGCATTCGCGAAGCGGCCGGGCACCCAGGAGGGCCACCATGGCGCGAGCGTCAGTAACCGTCATCGGCGGCGGCATACTGGGGCTCGCCGTGGCGGAACGGCTCTCTCGGAGCGGCACCAATGTCACGCTGCTCGAAAAAGAGAGCACGTGGTCAGCTCACCAAACGGGACACAATTCCGGGGTGATCCATGCCGGCCCTTACTACGCGCCGGGATCGCTCAAGGCAACCCTGTGCACCGCCGGTAACCGGTCGATGGTCGAGTTCGCGAGGGAGCACGGCGTCCCCCATGAACTCTGCGGGAAACTCATTGTCGCCGTCACCAAGGAGGAGATTCCCCGGTTGGAGCACCTGTACCAGCGCGCGATGGCCAATGGGGTCCCGGCGCGCATCGTGTCGGAGGAAGAAGCCCGGGAATTCGAGCCCAATGTCAGTGCGCTGCGGGCACTGCGGGTCGAGTCGACCGGAATCATCGACTACTCCCAAGTCGGCAGCGCATTCGCGCAACTGGCCGCTGGCCGGGGTGCCGAACTCATCCGAGGCGCACGGGTCGAGCGTATCGACGCGACGAGTGCAGGCGTTGTCGTGGACTACGGAACCGGCCACGTGGCGTCCGATTTTCTTATCAACTGCGCCGGTCTACAGGCTGACCGTATCGCCGCCCTTGCCGGCGTCGCTCCGTCCGTGCGGATCGTGCCGTTCCGGGGCGAATACTACGAACTCGTACCGGAGAAGCGAGGTCTGGTGAATGGCCTCGTCTACCCCGTACCAGACCCGTCGCTGCCCTTCCTCGGCGTGCACCTGACCCGAATGATGGATGGCTCCGTACATGCGGGCCCGAACGCCGTGCTGGCTCTGGCGAGAGAGGGGTACGACTGGAAAACGATCGACCTGCGCGATGCCTTCGACTCGATCGGCTATCCGGGGTTCCTACGAATGGCGGGCCGAAACGTGGGAACTGGCGCACGCGAGGTCGCCCGATCGCTCTCCAAGGGACTATTCGCTCGCAGTCTGGCGAAGCTGGTACCCACCATCGAAAGAAACGACATCGTGCGCGCCGGCGCCGGTGTGCGCGCCCAGGCGGTGCGTCGGGATGGCACCCTGGCAGATGATTTCGTGATCCAGCGGGCAGCCAACCAGGTGCATGTCCTCAACGCACCGTCACCCGCAGCGACGAGCGCGCTCGAGATTGCCCGATACATTGTGGACATCGCGGGACTTTGCCGCTGACTCGGCTCAGTCCAGCGTGAGCCGCTCTCTCGGGTCAGGTGAATTTCTCATTGCTGACCGGGTAGCTTTTTCTCATGACATTCAACGACAACGCGAACATCGGCGGCGGCCGGGTCAGCAAAAGGGGCCGCACCGCGGGAATCGCAGTGGGCGGCGGCGTGGGTGCGATCGCCCTCTTTCTGCTCTCACAGCTCCTGGGTGTCGACCTGAGCGGCCTGGCCGGCGGCGGCACGCAGCCCGTCGACAGCGGCAGCGTGTCGAATCTGTCCGAGTGCACGACCGGCGCCCAGGCGAACGAAGACGTCGACTGCCGGATCAAGGGCGCGGCGGCGTCCCTCGACGTATTCTGGGCTGAGGAACTGCCCGCCCGCGGAGCCGAATACGAGCGGCCGCCGGTTGCGCTGTTCACCGACAGCGTCGGAACCGGGTGCGGCGGGGCCACCAGCGCCACCGGGCCGTTCTACTGCCCGCCGGATGCGACCATCTACATCGACACCGCGTTCTTCGGCGACCTGCGCACCCGCTTTGGCTCGTCGGGCGGCCCGCTCGCCGAAATGTACGTCGTGGCGCACGAATGGGGCCACCACATCCAGAATCTCGATGGAACCCTCGCGGCCTCCCAGGATGGACAGACCGGGGCCGGCTCCAACGCGGTGCGCGTCGAACTTATGGCCGATTGTTTCGCCGGCGCCTGGGCCGGGGCCGCCTCCGACACCCGCGACACCGGCGGAGTGCCCTTCCTGAAGCCCATCACCCCGGCACAGATTCAAGATGCGCTCAGTGCGGCATCCGCGATCGGCGACGACCGCATCCAGGAGTCCATGCAGGGCCAGGTCAACCCGGAGGCCTGGACCCACGGCTCCAGCGAACAGCGCCAGCGGTGGTTCCAGACCGGCTTCGACGACGGCGCCGGTAGCTGCGACACGTTCGTGCCGGCCGACGCGGTGCTGTAGAGCGGGCGGGTCAGTTGCGCGTGAGCATGCCGTCGTGTTCGGTGTAATCTTCGCCGGTGACCGGACACACGAAGCGGTTGTCTCCCTCGGCCCGCAGGGGCAGGCCGCTGCGTCCGACCCAGCCGGTGCGCCGAGCCGGCACGCCGACCACCAGGGCGTAGTCGGGGACATTCTCGGTGACGACCGCACCGGCTGCCACCATGGCCCACCGTCCGATCGTGAGCGGGGCGATGCAGACCGCGTGGGCGCCGATCGACGCGCCGGTACGCACGGTCACCCCCACGAGGTCGCGGTCGTCGGTGGCCCTGAGCGTTCCGTCGGGATTCATGGCCCGAGGATGCGTGTCATTGGTGAAGACCGCCGCGGCGCCCACGAAAACCCCGTCCTCCAATAGGGAAGGCTCGTAGATGACCGCGTAGTCCTGGATCGTACAGTGCCGCCCAACCACGACGCCGGGTCCGATATAGGCGCCGCGGGCGAGAACGCACTCGGGGCCCAACCGCGCGTATTCGCGCACCTGCACCAGCGGGCGGATCGTGCAACCGGGGCCGATGATGGCGCTTGGATCGATCTCGGCCGACGCCGCGACTCCCATCACGGCCCCTCGGGCGGCAGGAAAAGGGTCGGGTGCGCCGCGAGGGGGCGGAGGAATCGACGATAAAGAAGCGTATTCACGGTGATTCCCTGCAGTTCGGGTTACAGGTCGAAGAAGTGCTGCCGCGGTGGTTGCCGCGTGCGCCGCTGCCGGGAATCCTCGCACGACATCTGCGAACAATCTGACGTTTTCTCAGCGTGTCACAGCACGGAATGTACCCCCGTTCGGACGCGAGCTACTAGGACCTCTTCGGGGGGGGGGGGGGGGGGTNNGGGGGGGGGGGGGGCTTGGTTCGGGAGATGAACGCGCTGCGAGCCGGAGTCTTCCCCGGGCGGCCTACGGATACCGGGCTGCGAGGCAAAAAAAGAAGGCCACCCCAGTAGAAGCCTGGGAATGACCTTCAGTGGCCCCGACCGGCGTCGATCCGGTGACCTTTCGATTTTCAGTCGAACGCTCTACCAACTGAGCTACAGGGCCAGAAGTGGCTTCGAGAAGCCGCTCCAAGGAAAAAAACCCTCTCTTTCGAAAGGGCCTGTTGCCTGTGCGACCCTGACCGGACTTGAACCGGCGACCTCCGCCGTGACAGGGCGGCGCGCTAACCAACTGCGCTACAGGGCCTCGTAAGAAGAACTAACGAGAGTCGAACTTTGTCTAGCTGTTTTCGTACTTCCTTATTCTTGCACATCCCAGACCTGCAGGATGCGTAGCCCCAACGGGATTCGAACCCGTGTTAACGCCGTGAAAGGGCGCCGTCCTAGGCCGCTAAACGATGGGGCCGAGACGCCATAAACCTCATGGCTTCCGACGCATAAGCATACGGTCTACCGCCCGGGAATCTCAAATCGCGAGCAAAAAGAGTTCTTTCCGGGGGTGTCGCAGGCATTGAGCCTGTGAATTTCCCAGGTTTCGCTTGACGGGCCGCTAGATTCAAGGGGGGTGTTTTTGCCCTGTTGTTGTTACTCTGAGCCGGTCTCAAGCAGTAGCAGATGTGTGTAACGAGCCCGATCGGGGAGTAATGAAGCGCACGGCAGTTCCCTTCAGCCGGGAAGCACGAGCGGGAAAGGGGGGTGACGGATCCGCGGGCAGCAGGCGCAGTCGCCGCCACCGTGTCAGCCTGGCGACCGGTTTCGTCGCTGCGCTCTCCCTCTTTGTTTCCCTCATCGGTCCGGCCGGCCCGGCCCAGGCCATCGACTATCCAACGTGGCAGGACGTGCAGAACGCCAAGTCCAACACGGCCGCCGCCTCGGCGCAGGTCAGCCAGATCCAGGGTCTGATCGCCGACCTGCAGACCCAGGTGGCGCAGACCCAAGCCGAATCCGAGGCCCGCGGAGCGGAACTGCAGGCGGCGCAAGAGAAGTTCGACGAGGCCAGCCGGCGCGCCGCCGACCTCGAGGCGCAGTCCGCCGCGAGCTCCGCGGTGGCGGCGACCGCGACTCGCCAGGCCGGCCAACTTGCCGCCCAGCTCTACCGCACCGGCGGCACCGACCTGAGCGTGAACCTCTTTCTCGACGGCGAGGGGCGCGGCGAAGACGCCGATGCGCTCCTGTCCAAGCTCGGCAGCATGAGTAAGCTCGTCGAACGCAGCAGCAGCGTCTACGAGCAGGCGCAGACCGCCACCAACGTGGCCGAGTCTCTGGGCGACCAGGCCAAGGTCGCCCAAGCCGAGCGCGAGAAGCTCCGCATCGCGGCCGAGGAAGCGCTCGTCGCCGCGCAGGCCGCCGCGCAGGCGGCCGCCAATGCCCTGGCCGAGTCGGAGGCGAAGAGAGTCGAACTCGACGCCCAGCTGGCGTTCATGCAGGATGCGCAGGCCACTACGTCGGCCGGCTACGAGGCCGGCGTGGTCGAGCGGGCGCGACTGGCCGCCATCGAAGCGGAACGGGTGCGCGTCGAGCGCGCCGCGGCCAGCGCGCGGGCGGCCGCAGCGGCCGCAGCTGCAGCGGCCGCGAGGCCGAGCAGCGGGGGAGGCTCGTCCAGCAGCTCCGGCAGCTCCGGCGGCTCAGTCGGCGGCGGTGGCTGGGCGGTTCCATCCGGCGGGCGCATCACGGACGGCTACGGCCCGCGTGCGCAGATCTGCGGCAACGAGGGCTGCAGCAAGGGCTTCCACAGCGGCACGGACCTCGGCGCCGGCTGCGGCTCGGGAATCTACGCGGCCAGCAGCGGCACCGTCGTCTACGCCGGTCTCTACGGAACCTACGGCAACTTCGTTTTGATCCAGCACGCCAACGGCATCTCCACCGGGTATGCCCACATCCGCTCGGGCGGCATCTTCGTCTCCAACGGCGAGAGCGTCTCCGCGGGGGAGAACATCGCCAGCGTTGGGGAGACCGGTGCGGCCAGCGGCTGCCACCTCCACTTCGAGGTGCGCACCAACGGCAGCCAGATCAACCCGGTTCCGTTCATGTCGGACCGGGGCGCGTCCCTTGGCTAGGGACACCGACCGGCGGGGGTGGCGCAAGAAGCCCTCCCGTCTGTTCGCGGCGGTCGCCCTCGGAGCTGTCTCGGCATCCGTGGGCGTCGCGGCGCCGGCGGCGTTCGCCGTGCCCGGCTACCCCAGCTGGGACGACGTGGCGAAGGCCAAGCTCAGCGAGGCCACCAAGCAGGCCGAGATCGAATCGATCACCGAGCTGCTCCAGGGCCTGCAGATCTCGGCGGCGGCGGCCACCAAAGCCTCGCTGATCGCGGCGGAGGCCTACCGGGTCGCGCTGGACGACCTCGAAGCGGCCACGGCCCGTGAAGCGAGCCTGGCGAAGCAGGCCCAGACGGCGGAGGCCCGTGCCGCGACCTCGAAGCTGCGGGCTGGCCTGATCGCAGCCCACCTGGCGAAGACCGGAGCCCAGGATCTGTCGCTGAGCCTGTTTCTCAACGGCGACAACTCCGATGAGTTGCTTGGACGGCTCGGCACCGCGAGCAAGCTGAGTGAGCAGTCGGACACGATCTACCGCGAAGCACTGCAGGATAAGAACACCTCCGAGTCGCTCGGGGAGCAGGCGGCATCCGCTGCCGAGGAACGCACCCGGCTCAGCGCGGAATCGCTGACCAGGTACGAGGCGGCGAATGTGGCCGCGCAGGCCGCCGAGACGGCCTACGAGACCGAGCAGCGGCGCTCCACCGAGCTGTTCGCGCAGCTGGCCCTGTTGAAGGACACCACGGCCGAGGCCGAACGCGCCTACCGAGCCGGTCAAGATGCCGAGGCGGCGACGGCGGCCCTCGCCCGGGCGCAGGCGGCGGCCGCCCAAAAGACCGCAGCCGACGCCCAGAAGGCCGCGGGCGGCAAGAGCACGCCCCGGCAGCCGGCGGCCCAGCCCG
>NZ_SOHB01000003.1:0-51887 GCF_004403055.1 Cryobacterium sp. TMT1-19 | reverse complement strand
TTCACAGCAGAGCAGTACACCGCCCGCCAGCGCTACCGTGTTCCCGGAAACGTGCTACCAACTCGCCGGACTACCGCTACCACCAAGCGCTACTCGCCAGCCTGTCCGCCGGCACCGAGCGCCGTGCTTGGAGGGGAACCCCATACGGGACGCGTGACTTGCGTGTCAGAGTGCCTGCAAGCACCACCTCGACGACGAAGCTCGGGTCGATCGAGAAGGGGCTGGTCCCCGCGGACGGCCGAACCGCGATCCGGAATTTGGATGCGTCCTGAGCCTGGGTTGCGTCTAAATCAGCGACAGCACGACGGGTAGAACTAGGGCAACTCCAACGTATGCGAATGCAGTAAGCGGGATGATGCTGCATAGAGAGAGCGGTTGGTGTCGAGTACGAGAAAGAGTCGCGAGCAGGAACCCAACGCCGAGAATTGCGAACACGTACCAACCGTCCGAGAACCCTGCCGTCACTACGTCAGTCTTGCTGAGCCGGTAGAGCGCTTCGGAGAAGAAGAGCGAAGCCATGAGAGCGACGCCGTACGTCGCCCAACGGGACCGGGTTTTAAAAAAATACCCAGCCAACCCGAGGAGTGGGCCGAACATGAGAGCGCCAATCATGTAGTACGTGTCACCGGTCCAGCTTCCGATGATCCCGAATTGCGCCCACATGCCTATGTAGAAACCGACATCAGCGGCGAGAACCGAGAGAAGCCCGGCGACCGTCGCTAAGCCGCCCGTGACCGACAGGTAGCCGACGAAATAGGAGATGAAGAGCCAGACCGAATAGCAGTTCGTCAACTGAACGAGGGGCCCTGGAAGGTAGGTCTGCCCGAAGGACGTGAGAAGGCCCCAGACCAAACCTGCGCTGATTAGTCCCGGCAGGCGCCAGAGACCAGCATCTGACAGTACGCGCGGACGTACTCGATTCCCAGGGACTGCTACCGCACTTTCCATACGGCGAGGCTAGCAGTGCCAGAAGTCGACAGTTTCTGTGACCCTATTCGCCGGTTGTGGTGCGCGTCGAGGTGATTCTCCGACGCGCGCGGCATCGGCGCCTGAGCCCTCGCACACGGCCGCTCGATGGAAACAGCCACTCCACTCAAATATGCCTTCACCGCGTTCCCGTACGAGGAACCTCCATCGGGACGGTCCGGGTCTGATTCTGTTAGAGCGATGCGCGCCAGGTTCGTCGAGTGGCGAGCCGGGCGGTCAGGAAGAGCGCGACGCCAAGGACTCCGAGGATCGCGGCGAACGTGATTCCCCAGTCCCACACGCTGGTCTGGGTATGCACCAGGAGGAGTTCGTGTTCGCTCGTGAAATAGGAGCATCGGACCCCAACGGGAAAGAACGAAAATGCACCGCTCGCGGTCCAGCCTGCTGGGGGCAGAGCCAGATTGCCTAGCTTGGGGTTCTGATGGCAGAATTCGCCGATACCCGCGTGTGAGATGAACGCGAACTGCAGCCCAGCCAGGGCCATGAGGGCCATCGACGGAATACCGAGGATCCAAGACCGCGCAGTCACGGCGAGGAGCACGGGAAAGGCCGGTCTTTGCAGTTGCATTTCGTGTACCCCCTCCTTTTCAAAGTACGAGCTGCCAGACACCGGGTAAGCGTTTGAAGACTGGAAAGAAAGAAATCGCCGGCTACAGAGTCAAGGCCCGTAGCCGAACCTGCAACGCGACTGGTCAACTGCCGGTCACCGAATGACTAAAGGGTCGATGCTGTTCCACGACGTTTCCTCTAGCGAGGATTCTGACGTTTTCGTTTGCTATTCACCGACCGTGCCGTCGATTGCTTCGCGCAGAAAGTCGGCGTGGCCGCCGTGGCGGGCGGTCTCCTCGACAAGGTGCAGCAGCACCCATCGGAGCGAGAAGTTGCGTCCATCGCCCAGCGTCTTGACCGACAGCTGATCCAAGCCTGTCGATTTGGATACGACTGCCCGGCTCCGATCACAGGCGTCGCGGTAGCGACTCCGCAACAGCACCGGATCGAGAAGAGCGGCAGTGCGGAACTCCCAGTTTGGGTCGTCGTCCCAGTCGACGCTGGCCCATGGCTCTCGATCAGGGAGGCCAGCGAAGCGGACCTCCATCCAGTCTTCTTCCACCAGCGCCAGATGGTTGAGCAGGCCCGCGAGGGTGAGTTCGGAGGGGGAGTGCTTCTGTGCCAACTGCTCACGGGTCAGGCCGTCGGTCTTCGAGAGCAACGTCTCACGCTGATAATCTAGGTACTGCGCGAGCATGACGAATTCCGCGCAGTTGGGTTCAGGATCGATTCGCATTCGCTCATCCTGCCAGGGGGTGGAGACGTGTCGCCAGGCGAACGGTTATCGGGGCAACTCATCAGTCAGGTCGAAGTTCATTTGAACACGCCGGCCGTACCCAAGTCCTCGCTGTTGCTCCGCTACTAACAGATCTCGAAGAAAATCAGAATCGGGACCACGCTCGATAAAACCACAGCTCAAGTAGAAGGGGGCGTTCCATGGAACGTCCGCGAACGTTCGCAGGGTGACCCGTTTGCATCCGCGCAGTCTTGATTCGCTCTTGACTGCTTCGACGAGCGCGCGCCCATGCCCGTGGTGCGCCGCTGACGGCCTGACCGATAGCTGCTCGAGATGACCGCTGCCAGAGACTTCGAGGACGTGGACAAACCCGATCGCATCCGATCCTGGACTGTCGCTGGCTACGAGGATGAAGCCACTCTGCTGTGATGGCTTCGTATAAGAAGGAGCAGGCCGCCAGCCGACTATCGAGAACACGGTCGCGAACAGCGCGTCAGCTTCATTCTCGATCACTTCAAGAAGTTCCAGATCGTCGGCCCTCGCTTGTCGAACAAATGTCTTCAACATGAATCCGAGAGTAGCTTGACGAAGGGTGCCGTGAGCGGGACGCCGACCGGGACACCCAAAAAGGCCAACAGTCGATCCCCCGCCTATTGCTCCGTTTCGTAAGGGGAACCTCATACGGGTCGCCTAGCGGGTATTACCCTATTTCGGCTCCTGAGCGCGTGCGCGCCCCTCCGAGGGCAAGGATAACCGCGCCGACAGATGCAATGGCGATCCAGACCAAGAAAACGATCGTCGTGGTCCAGCTGGGACCCGCAGTCACAAAGCCCTGACCGTCTGCACGCTCCCACTCACAGGCGCGCCCCAGAGGCCACGACGAGAAAGATCCATGTACCCGCACAGCTTCCGACGCGACCGCGAACGGGGCGGACTCACGCCGTGGTCCCTCAACGACGCATTTGTAGTCAAGTCCTCCGTATGTGGCGGTTAGCCAAGCTAGCCCGACTACGCAGAGAGCAGCGAGTACGCCGACAACGATCAGAGAAATGCCGATTGGCTTCGTCAATGCCACCCTGCTTTTCACCATGTGCCGACTCTATTAGTAATCCCTGTCCGATTTCGCGCTGGCCTTGTCCTCGGTAAGTGGTTCGAATCGCAGCGCTAAAGGGCGTCCAGTTCGCAGTGCTGAATGTCACCCCTTGTGCCCGAAGGGGAACCCTTTCCGGGCAATCAGCCTCTCGTCGCCGCTGATTTAGACGGCTGCTCGAGGAACGCGTCGATCGTTCCCCGGAAGGCAGCCGGCTGTTCGATCCACGGGTAATGCCCGCTCCCTTCGATGACCACGCATTCACCTGTGGGAAAGAGGCGTGCCAGCGCGGCCACCGGCGCTAATCCGGTGAGGCAGTCCTCGGCTCCGGCAATCACCAACACGGGGGCCTTCACCTGCCCCAGCCGCGCCGCAAGGTCGCGCGGTGGGGCGACACTAAAATACGCCTTCGTGGCGGGCAGGCTCCATCGCCCGATCGTCGCATGGGATCGCTCTGTTGCGCCCCAGTTCGCGTATCCGGCCGGCGCCGACTCCTGTCGCCAGGCGTTGAACCCGTCATCGTCAACCGTCTGGGGCCCCGCTTCCAAAGCTGCGAAAGCGGCTTCGAAAATCGAATCTCCGCGCCGCTTCTCGCTCAGCGTTTGGGCATCGGATGGCTCATCGACGAGATAAGCCGCCGGCGGTGTGATCAGCACCAGCCTGGCAACGCTGAGTGTGAACTGCGCCGCGTAGGCAAGGGCCAATCTCGTTCCCGCTGAGTGAGCCATCAGAACGACGCGATCGAGGCCGAGATGGACACGCAGGTGCTCGATGTCGTCGGCTTGAGTCCAGAACGACCCCAGCTCTTCCTGGTCGGGCGCGGCCGTGCGTCCGACACCTCGTAGGTGGGGCACGATGAGGCGGTGCCGATCGCTGAGGCCGGCCAGATCGCCAAGGTAGCTGGGGTGGCGGGCCGCTCCTCCGGCAATGAGGATAACCGGGCATTTGTCGCCGTCGCTGTCCTTCAGGCGCACGTCATCGTAGTGAAGTGCTGAACCGTCGGAGCTTTCGTAGCTTGGCATCACTCGACGGTACACGGCACACGTAAGGGAACGGTTTGCGCGCTTGGTCGATCGAACGGCTGGCGTCTGCTACGGCCAAATCTGCGTTTCGCGCCTCAGATCGAGCGCGTAATAGATGGCCTCACTTGACCGAGAAGTTTTGAGGAACCCTGCTTTGTCGATTGCGCGCTGGGAGGCGATGTTCTCGACCGCAGTGTCTGCTTTGACTCGCAGTGCGCCGTAGGTCGCGGCAATCGTGATCGCCGCCAGTAATGCTTCCGTCGCCAGGCCTAGTCCTCGCATGGGTTGGTCTCCGTAGCTCAGTTCGACCACTCCGTCTGCACCCGGCGCACCGAAAAAGCCGATCCCGCCAATTGCGCGCCGGTCCTCGGCCCTTTGAATCATGTAGAGAGTGAAGGGAGGGTGGGCGTCGAGTGAATCCGCCAGACTCCGCAACGGATCGTTCTCCTGCCTGGCGGAGGTCGACGATGGTGCGGATACCGGCTTCATGCATTTGGTCCCACCCCGCCGGGGTAACCCAGTCAACGTTCTCGGAACTGGACGCCCCGGGGCGTCAGTTTTCTATTTCGTCGTGGGAGACCACCGAGATCGCGTGCGTTCACCAAACCTTCGACCCGAAGAGCCCGGCCCTCATGTTCCGCCTCGTTGACCATGGGCTCAGCTTAGGAGCGAGAGAAAGATCGAGTGACAGTTATTGAGCAACAATCATTGCGCAATAGATGTTGTTCTTATAGGGTCATCGGTATGACCCCCCGCGACGCCTCACGCACCACGCTCAACTCGGCTGCCTCCATGCGGGTCCTCGCGCATCCGACCCGGCTTCGTCTGCTCGGCCTACTTCGCGAACGCGGCCCGTTGACCGCCGCCCAGCTCGGCGACGTCGTCGATGAGGCTCCCGGTACCATCAGCTACCACCTCGGAAAGCTTGCCTCCATCGCCCTGATTGAGCCCGCCGAGGCTCAGAGCACCGACCACCGCGAACGCTGGTGGAGGGCCACGACACTGCTGACCAGCTGGGAGCCCGCCGATCTGCTCGACGACCCCGACAAGCTGGCGGCGTCTTCTGTTTTGCAGAAGTCCATTGCTCAGGCCTACGCCGCCCGGTTTACGGACTACATCGACGCGACACCGGCCTTGCCCCGCGAGTGGGTCGCGGCAGGCGCGAGCGGGGACCGCAGCCTGCGTCTTACTGTCGAGGAACTGGGCACTATGCGGACCGAGCTCGAAGCCCTGGTCAACCGGTGGGTCGACGCGAGCGCCGCCCACGACCCGGCCATGGCCGATGGCGCCGAGCCCGTGGTGCTCGTCTACCAGGCTTATCGCCGTCCCTGAGTCAGACCGCCGATGAGGAAGAACATGATGGAGGCGCTGCGTCGCAACCGCCGCGCAACCGGCGCCCTCTCGGCCCTGCTGGCTGCCCACGCGATCTCGCAAACGGGCAACGTGATCACAGCGTTCGCCATCCCCTTCTACGTCCTCGGCCTTGGTGGGTCGGGTGTCGAGGTGGGAATCGCGGCATTCTTCGCCACCGCCCCGGTTGTGGTCGGCGGGGCGCTCGGCGGGGTTGTCGTGGACAGGGTGGGTCACCGTAAAGCAGCGATCGTTGCGGACCTCGTGAGTGGTGCCACCGTGCTGGCCATGCCGGTACTGGCGCTGACCGTCGGGCTGCCATTCTGGGCCCTTCTCATCCTGGTATTCGCGGGCGGACTGCTCGACACCCCGGGACAGACCGCCCGGCGCGTTATGCTGCCCGGCTTGACGGTGCGGGCCGGCGTGCGGATCGAGCAGAGTGTCGGGCTCCTGGACGGTTCTGAACGCTTCGCCAAGCTGATCGACGCCTCGATCGCCGGCCTGCTCGTCGCGCTCCTGGGGCCGATCGCAGCCCTTTTCGTCAACGCGGCAACGTTCGCGGTCTCTGCCCTGCTGACCTGGGCGTTCGTGGCAGCCGTGCCCGCCGCCGTCAGGCCGAGCGGCGACAGTGTTGACGTTCCCCGTTCCTCCTACTGGGCCGACCTGGGCGAAGGCTTCCGCTTCGTCATCCACGACCCGCTGATGCGGTTGGTCGTCGGCCTCGTCCTGGTCACGAATCTGCTCGACGCCGCCCGCGGCTCGACCCTGATGCCCCTCTATGCGAACGATCGTCTGGGGGGCGCGGCCGCTCTGGGTCTGCTGGTGGCGGTCATGGGCGGTTGCGCCCTGGTGGGCAACGTGGCCTTCGGCTTCGTCGCTCACCGTGTGCCCCGCCGCGTGACCCTGGCGGTTTGCTTCGCCTTGGCTGGCGGCCCGTCGAGCGCTGCCTTTGCCGTCGGTGCGCCGCTGCCCGCGCTCGTCGCAATGACCGCGCTCTCGGGCCTGGCGGCTGGGGCGATCAACCCGATACTCGGCGCGGTGGAACTCGAACGCGTTCCCGAACACATGCGCGGCCGGGTGTTCGGCCTGATCAACGCCGGTGCGTGGTCGGGTGTGCCGTTCGGCGCCCTACTCGGCGGCATCGCTGCCGACACGATCGGCCTGTCGCTCGCCTTCGGAATCGTCGCGATCGTCTACACGCTCGTCACGCTGAGTCCTCTCTCCGGAGGAGCGTGGCGGCACATGGAGCGGCGTCCGGTCGTGATGCCCGCGAAATGAACGCCCAAAACGCTCGCCAGTCCACGCCTGGAAACCTGAGCCCCGATATGCACAGCGCGTCCACCAACCGGGAGCGGAATGATCATCGAAGCGGGTGGGAAACTCGAGACATGGCGAAGCCGTGCGGGAAGAACGATTTTGTGTTTCGAAGTGGCACCGCAGAGGATGCGGCGGGGTGCGTTTCGCTTTGGGTCGCGGCGTGCGTCGCTCGGGATGGTGAAGCGGTCGATGGAGTAGCCGAGCGAGCTCGACTCAAATTTGACAATTCAGAATGTTGGATCGTGGCCGAGGATGCAGCCGCTGGGCTCGTCGGGTTTGTACTGGCAACGAAACCAGGTTCGGGTCTGGCCAGTGATCCATCCGGCTCGCCTGTCATCGGTCTGCTCGCTGTCGCTCCCGGCGCTCAGGGGAGCGGGCTTGGCGGCGCACTTCTAACTGGAGCAGCCGCCGCGCTTGCTCTGCATGGCCATGAGCGGTCTGTTCTTCACGTTCTTGCCGATCATCGCGCTGCTGTGCACCTCTACGAAAAGAACGGCTGGCGACCGTGGGGAGAGCTATTCCCGCATTCGCTGTTGGGACGTCCGTCGCAGACGTATGTGCTGGACCTAGATCTGCCGGGTGTCCGATAGCCGGACGGCGACCGGGACACCTTCGAATCATCGTCGTCTACTCGGTTCCCTGCGGTGTCGAGAGGGCGATCGTCCCGTAAGCCCCGTCCGAGAAAATGCCCGGTGAAGGGAGGCTATACGGGGCGCGTTCGGACGCCTCAGATGACTCTCCGGCGAGGTCCAATACCCGCGCTCGGCGATAGAACGTTGCTCGAGACATTCCAAGATCGCGGGCAACCGTTGTCACTGGCTCCCCACCGTCGATGAGTCGACGCGCATTGCGGATTTGGCTGTCGGTGATGAGCCGCGGCCTCCCACCGAGATCCTTGCCGGCGTTGCGGCGCTTGTTGATGGAGTCGATCACACGTTCTCGTTTGATTTCGTGTTCCATCTGCCCGAGTGCAGCCGTGATCGTGAACAGCATGGACCCCATCGGTGTCGCGGTATCGACATCGCCGCCGCCCAGGTTGAGTACGCGAAGGCCGGCGCCGCGACCGCGGAGCTCCTCGGCGAAAGCGAGCATGTTCTGCGCCGATCGGCCCAGCCGGTCCAGGGTCGTGATGACGAGAGTGTCGCCGTCGTGGAGTGCGTCGAGCGCACGGTCGAACTGAGGCCGTGATGCTCGAGCACCGGAGACGCCGTGGTCGACGTAGAGGTCGTCACGCCGGACGCCAGCGGCGAGGATGTCGATCTGTTGCCGGTCGGTGGACTGCTGTCGCGTGGACGCGCGCGTAGCCGATCAGTTTCGTCATTTCTGCCCCCGGGGTGTCTCATAACCAATGGCGAGTACCACACTTCAAGCATGCGGTTATGCGACGTAGTTATGAGAATCGGCGCACCGCAAGATTCCGGTGATTCTGAGGAAGCTTGTGAACCGCAGAAGTAACTGGTCCAGTTATTGCGGCGCTTACTGGCCGATGAGTAAAGCTTGACGGGCGGCGTCGACGACTTCCGGCGTAAGTCCGTCGAGCATGTTTAGCTTTTGGATTCGTTCGATCTGGGTAATGAGCCGGTCGACGAGGCGGAAGTTGCCGCCGGTCACGCGGACGATTGTGGCGATCGCGGTGGCGTGGCCAATACCGTCGTCGTCCGCCGCATCTCCTGCCGGAAGGCGATTGCTGAGGACGGCGGTGAGTTCGTCAGGGGTGAGTGGTTTGTATTCGTGGGCGAATCCGATGCGGCTGTAGAGCTGCGGGTAGCGGGCAAGTCGTTTCTCGATGCCGGGCATGCCGATGAGGATGACGCCCATGTTGTGCCGGTCGAAGTAGTCGCGGACTTGCTCGAGGCCTGTTGTTTTGAGCCGGTCGGCTTCGTCGATGATGAGCAGTTCGGTGCGGCCGCTCGAGCGGGACTGCGTATAGACGTAAGGGTCGACGAGTCCGTGCTCGTGGTAGTCGATAGCGAAGGAGATTCGTTGGCAGGCGGTGGGCAGGCCGCGGTCGATCTCCCGGACGGTCGCGGCGACACTGGGGGTGAAGAAGGCGGTGTGCGCTTCGAGAACCCGGGGAGGCATGGGGCCGAAGTTGTCCTCGAAGATGGTTTGCCATTGTTCCACTCGTCGGTCCCGGCGTAGTGCCGGGCGGACAAGGTCTTTCCCACGCCGGGTGGGCCCCAGCACAAGCCGATGTAGCGGTGGGCGCGGACGGTGTCCGCGAACTCGGTGAAGCGCCGGTGCTCTCGGGTCGTTTGAAAAGGTGCCATTCCGGTCTTGGGGACCGGGGTGGTGTTGACCTCGCCGAATCGTTCGAGGAGGAACCGTCGGCCGTCGTCGTTCTTGCCGAGGATGCTGTGGCCGGGGTCAGTCGGTGGCATAGAGACGCAATCCTTTTCGTGGGGCGGGCTGTGATGGCAGCACCGGTTCAGCCTCGCCGGCTTCTGCCTCCTCGGTGTCGATGGGCAGGTAGCGGGTGTCGCCGGGGAGAGCGTCGGCAAGGCTCCGCCGCTGCCGGAGCTGCTGTTTTAGCTCCCGCCGCCGCTTGGCGCGGACACCTTGCAGCTCCGATAACGAGACGGACTCTGATGCGAGTTCTGGGGCGATGGCTCGGCAGAGGAAGGCGTCGTCGAAGTAGACGCGGATCTCGCCTGCGTCGCGTGGGTTGAAGAGGACGGTCACCTGCTCCCCGACGTAGGCGGCGAGGACGGTTGAGACGTACCGGGTGGAGGCGAACTGGATGCCGTCTCGTTGGACTTTCCTGGTTGCCGCCGCAGTAAGTAAGAAGGAGCAGATCGAGGTCCTCGGGGTGCGCGGGGCTTCGCGGGATGAAACCTGACGCAGCCCACCGCATCGAGGGTGCCTCGTGGGTTTCCGAGTGCGGACGATGGTTGTAGTCGTCGACGATGAATCGTTCGAGGATCTCGTCGAGCTGCCGGAGGGTCAGGGCGGGCGGGGTGATGAAGGTGCCGTTGGTTCCGTGCGGGATGTGCCCGGGCAGGTGCGGGAGGAGCTCGGTGGTGACGGTTCCGTAGAACCGTTCGATCTTTCCGCGTCCCTGCGGGACGCCGACTCGGGAGTGGATTAGCTGAATGTGGGTGTCAAGGCACACGCGTTCCAGGCGGGCGGAGGTGAAGTCCGAGCCGTGGTCGCTATACAGCACATCGGGCAGACCGCAGACGGGCCAGCCGGAGTTCGCTTTCCTGTTGACAGCCTGATGCAGGGCAAGGGCGGTCTGTTCCGCCGTGGGGGCGCCGATGAAGACGGTGTACCCGGCGATCCCGCGGGAGTAGTCATCGAGGACGATCGTCAGCCAGGGCCGGACGGAGATGCCGGTCTTGTCGAGGACGGCGACATCGAGGAGGGTGTGGTCGACCTGCCACTGCTCGTTGGGGCGGCTGGCGTTGCGGCGGAACACCAACTCGAACCGGTCCCGGTAGGCGGCATCCCCGTGCTGGGCGAGGGTGCGAAGTCCCGGGTCGAGTCCGGCGATGATCGTTCGGACGGTGGTGTAGCTCGGCGCTGCAAGGGCCCGGTCGTGTGCGATGTCACAGACACGGCGATGGATGAACGCCGCCGTCGGCTCCGGTCGGCGCAAGGCTAGAGCCTCCACGACCTCCACCAGCTCGGGGGCAATCCGTCTTATGCCCCGGTCACCTCGGCGGGGACGTTCCAGAGCGCGCGAGCTTGGATCAGCCCGATACCTGCTCGCCCAGCGGGTGAGGGTGCGTACCGGCACTCCGGAGTCGGCTGTGATCCGGGTCCAGGGGACGCCGTCGTCGTGTCGACGCAGAAGTGCGAGTTTCATCTCGGCTGTTTTCTGCGCCATTGCGGGTCACGACCTACGCAGGGCTGACGTCTTCGCCGAGGTGACGGTAGATGGTGCCGCGAGAGACCCCGAAGGTTTCGGCGATCTGCTGCACCGTGAACGTCTTCTCGTCATACATCGCTCGCGCCTGACGCGCCTTCGTCGCCGTCATCTTCGAACGACCGCCGCCTTTCCTGCCTCGAGCACGCGCGGCAGCGAGACCGTCTTTGGTGCGTTCGACGATGAGGTCGTGCTCGAATTCTGCGATCGCGGCGAGCATGTGGAAGAACAGCCGCCCGCCCGGGGTCGTCGTGTCAATGCCCTGGGAGAGAGCTTTCAGGCCCACGCCGCGCCGCTCGAGCCCGTCGGCTACCTCCTTCAAGTTCCGGACGGACCGGCCGAGCCGGTCAAGTTTCGTCACGACGAGGGTGTCGCCGTCGCGGAGATAGTCAAGGGCGTCATCCAAAGCCGGCCGTTTCGCGAGGACCCCGGACGCGTGCTCGACGAAAACCTTCTCGCAGGCAGCTGCCTCGAGAGCGTCGGTTTGCGCGTCGAGATTCTGTTCTCGCGTGGAGACTCGGGCGTAACCGACAGATGCCATGACAAAACTGTACCTCTGACGTGCCTCGCAAAACATAGGTCTCGGACACGAGCCGTTGAACACGACGCTCCGATTTCTCCACGTCGACTGCCGCGTGTTTCGTGGACGGTCGTTCACGAACGGCGGGAGTTCCGCCATTCCGGTCTTCGAGCATTGCCATTTCCGCCGTCCTGGTTGATAGGGTCTGTCATCGTTTCGACGACGATCAACTACCAACGCTCACATCCCGTCCAAACGCGCACGCTGACCCAAACGTCGTGAGATACACCCACTGGTCGTCCCTGTCGCGTGTCGGTACTAGTTAGCCGGTCGTATCGCGTGGTTATATTGCCCCATGCCTTCCCGACCATCGGCCGCGGTGTGGCCAGCCGTTCACAACGAACGCCAAACCCTCATTAGAGAACTTGAATCGCTCACCCCAGAGCAATGGGCCCAGCCCTCGCTCTGCCCCGGCTGGGACATTCACGACGTCGTAGCTCATCTCGTGGATTCCGCGAAGACAACTCGTCTCAGCTTTCTCCGTCGACTGATCGCCGCGAAGTTCGATTTCGACAAAGACAACGCAAACGGCATCACCAGGGAACGTGCCGCGACCCCGGAAGTGACCCTGACTGAGTTCCGCCGCATACGCGAAGCAACCAAGACGCCGCCTGCTGCTCTAGCAACTCGACTCGTCGAAGTAATCGTGCATGGTGAGGACATTCGGCGTCCCCTAGGACTTTTGCGCTCCTGCCCGAGTGAGTCGATCGACGCGGCCTTGCGTTATCAACTCAAAACCGGCATCTCTATGGGCGGTGGCAAGGAACGCGCAGCTGGATTACGTCTGCAAGCTTCCGATTCAAGGTTTGAGCACGGTTCTGGCTCAGAGGTCAAAGGAACCTCGTTGGCACTTCTCATGGCCATCTCGGGGCGCCCCGTCGATAAGGAAGATTTCTCAGGTGAAGGTGCCGCAACATTCGCACGAAAGCTAGAACAAGCGTCTCAATGAGCAGCCTCGTCCCGTACTGCCTTCCATCAGGAGCCCGAGCATGACAGATACTCCCAACTTCCCCGCCCTCGACATAACATTCTCGGCGCAGATCATTGCCGACAACAACAGCGGATGGCTGTGTGTCCAAATGCCAGGCTCGGCCAAGGCATTCGGCACAGGTAAAGCCGTCAAAGTCGAAGGCACCGTCAACGGCCACGAGTACGCCGCCTCTATGCTGCCCGTTGGCGGTGGCACCCACATGATGCCCATCCGGGCAGCTTTGCGAAAGACCCTCGGCAAAGGACTCGGAGACGTGGTAAACGTGCACCTGTCCGTGCGCACCGCCTGAGCAGCCTCCTGCATCCGGTTGAGGATGATCCTGCGGGACTGGGCGATCGGCCATAAAGCGCTGCGAGAAACGCGCCATTCATCGCTGCGACTCACAGAGGAAGCTCAGGTCACGTCGGTGAGACGTCTTATATCGCTAGGGTTTCGAGACGGGGTGTTGGTCGGCAATCCAGCTGCGCATGAGGTTGAGGGCGTCGGTTGAGGTCGATCCGGGTTCGGTGAAATCGCCCGGGTGGGGAGGGCAGCGCGAGGGATTCGAAGGTGATGGTCATCCCGCCCACGATTGATTGGGTGTGCATGGGTCAAGGTCCCGGTTCCTCGCGGGAACAGCGAAGACAGATACTTCGGCTGGCGCTGAGTGCAGACGTTGAGGGCTGCCAAGTGATTTCTCCGGGGGATCCCTCCGCGAGCCCTTGAGCCACGTCCTCGGCGTGAATCTCTCCACTCCGAGCGCCCTGCCGACCTAATCGTCCGGGCCGTGAGCCAAGACAGCTCCGAGCAGTGCCTCAACCTCCTCGGTCGAGGAGACCGGCTTGCCCGTCACACTGGCTCGAAGTTGATCTTCGACGAGGAACCACTGGATCATGTCAGCGGCCTGCCAGATCTGAAACCTCAGGAGTGGCCTGTCGATCTCATGCGGCACCGTGAATGAGCCGTCCGCTCGGAGATCGACGTAGAAGCCCCTCTTCTTCGCCTCGTTGTCCTCCTGGGCGAGGCCCTCCAGGTAGGCGACCAGCACACCGGGCGCGTGGGTCTTCACCAGTTCGATCTCCACGGGCTCCGGACTGCCCGGCACCTCGACGTGTGTGGTCAAGAAGTCGGTGGCCTCTATGAGTTTTGCGAGGTGATGAAACCCCTGCTTGCGCAGTTCAGTCACCTCGCGCGGCGTCTCGTCACCGTCGTTCCAGGCGTTCCAGAACGTCTTGTAGACCCAGACCGCCTTGCCCACTTCCTCCTGCGCAAGGATAACCAGCGACTGCGCGCGCGGTGATGGGAACAGAGCGTCGGCCTCGATGATGATCCGTGCTGCGTTGTCCAGGAGTGCCAGCCAAAATGCTCGGGCGGCCGTCGGCGTCAGCATCGTCACATTGCCAGACTAGACGTCTGGACGACGTGCGGGGCAGGACCGCCACAGTGTCTGATGGGCGGTCGTTCCACTGAGGGGACGCATTGACCAGCGCTTAAAAGTTGCAAACCTGATCCTCAATGACCGATTCGGTTCCGAACCGCCAGCCAAGGCGTTTGCGTGTCGCAACGGGCTTCCGGGCTGCGCAAGCCGTCTCGCAACCTATTCGTCTCATAATCCATGAGATACGAGACGCAGGGATCATTTCATGGAGTCGCGACGAGCGGTGGGTAGACGCTCGAATCCCTGGGGATAAGAGATGCCTCTGCTGGCGGGGCGTGTTGTGCGGTCTAACGACTAGGTTTGTCGCTACCGGGGGAACAGCGACCACGACATGCTCGTCGGTAGAACTGGTGAAGTTGATGCGAACCTATGACGAGCGTGCCGTGTTGGCGCGGTTGGAGCCGTTGGACCGCCGGGCAAAAACCGCGTTCGCCGCAGCCTGCGCCCAGCGGCTGTTTCCTCTCTTCGAGCGCTATGCACGTGTGGTCAACCATCCTGCACAATCCCAACGGTTGGCGCTGATCCTCGCGGGCGCGTGGGACCTTGCGTCTGGGCAGGCGGACGACATGCAGCAGATGGAGGCTGAGGCGTCGACGATGGTTCCCGATGAAGATGATCACGGCTGGGTTCTGGAGTCGGGGTACGCCCAGAACGCTGCAGCCGCCGTGGCCTACACAATCAGCACCTGGCGTAAGGACGACGCCCAGCACGCTGTTTGGGCAGCCCTGCAGATGTATGAAGTGGCCGATTACGCTTTCTGGCGGACCAAGCCGAACGCTGACGTAAACGACAGAGGCCCTGATTCTGCAGTCCTGAGGTCCGAGTTCGTGCAGACGGCCTTATCCGCAATCGACCGCGACCTCGATGCCGCTGCGTCGTCGCCGCTATCTTGGCTTGAGCTGCGCCAGCGAACCACATCCGAGGGGCTAACTTGGGCCGCCATTCTCCCTTAGGGCTGGCTGCGGTGCCGCCAAGTCTCCACCAGAACAGTGCTAGATTTCCCGCGGCATCCCGTGAAGGATATGGGTGTCGCGCAACCCTGACGTCTTGTAACCCATGGGATATGAGACGGTGGGGCTGCGGCCGAGCATCGCGGACTTAGCCTCAGTACCGTTCCATTACTGGTCAGACCCCCAACCAAAGACGCGGCCGCCGGAGCAATGGCTGTCTATCGGTTGCCTCGGTCAGATCAGCAACGAGACTCTGCAGGTTGCCTCGGTGACATTGGGATAAGCGGTCGCTGGATCGTGAATAAAGCACGGTGGTGTCTGGTTGTGGTGGAAGTACGTCTGAGAATAGTCGGAGATACCCGCTGCCGTCAGCCAGTCACAATCAACGGAAAGAAGCCAGTCCATGGATCTCAGTAAGTTGGACCTCACCAATAGGCACGGAATCATCACGGGCGCGGGGCAGGGCATTGGTCGGGCACTCGCCCTCGAATTTGGTCGCCGTGGTGGTCATCTGCTGCTCGTCGGTCGGCAGTTGGATACTCTCGCAGAAACTGCGCGGCTCGTGGCCGCCGCAGGCGGAACCACTGAGGTCCTGGTTGAAGACCTAACTCAGCCTGGCGCTGTTGAGCGGATCGCGCACTTGGTCTCGTCGTGGAGCATCGTTGATCTTCTCGTCAATAACGCCGGGAATGTGCGCGCGGGCAGGCTCGAATTGACAAGCGATGCGGATGTCCACTCGATGATCGATCTGAATCTCACTGCTCCGATTCTGTTGACCAAGACCCTGCTTCCCGCGCTTCGGAAGAGCGGGAAAGAACGCGGCAGCATCCTTGTGAACATCTCAAGCGGGATTGCGCTTGTCGGTATGCCGTTCTACTCGATCTATGCGGCAACGAAAGCGGGTATTTCGCAGTTTGGAGAGTCGCTTCGCCGAGAGTTGATCGGAACGGGTGTGCATGTGGCAACCGTCTATCCCGGCGCGACCGACACGGCGATGATGACCTCACAGACCGCCGGTGCCGAGCTCGGGTGGGGACGTCGACCGCTCGACGACGTCATCACCGACCTCATCGCTGCGCTCGAGGCTGGCGAACATGAAATCAACACCGCACCGGAGGGTCGCCGCGAGATGCAGCAACTTAACATCACCGATGCGATGGCGGTGGACGCCGCCCTCGCGCCCGGCCTCGAGGCCCTTGAACTTGCGGTACGCGACCACCGCAGCATCTAGAAGACCAAGCCCCTACCGAGGGCTAGGTGTTGTTCGCACCGACCGTGCTCACAACGTCGGTGGGACCAACACCTAGCTCGAGCCTCCAACTGCTCCACCGCCAGGACCCATCATCGGTGGCAAGAGCTGCCCGCCATTCCGGATCGGCTAGGCGACGAACTGCCGCGCTGGCCGAATGACCGTCGCGAAACCCCAGGGGATACGAGACACTCGGGCCGCTGTGGAGTCTGCGAGCTCAGCTCAATGGGTCATCAAGCGATCGCACAATACCGGGTTCGGAAGGTGACATGGGTGGCCCTCCTGTAGCCGTCACTTTGGACTGTTTCTGCGTTGTTTGCGATACGGAGGCTGGATGACGGGTTGTGTGACAGTTTCTGTCTTCCTCGAGGGTGAGCCGCCTCTGTCACGCAATCGAACGTATAAATGACAGGAGTCGAGCATGCTCGTCGGATACATGCGCGTGTCAAAAGCCGACGGGTCGCAGAGCACTGATCTACAACGAGACGCACTCCTGGCCGCCGGCGTCGCTGCAGGGGATCTCTACGAGGACCAGGCATCTGGCAAGTAGGACGACCGGCCACACTTGGCGCCCTGCTTAAAGGCGCTGCGTCATGGTGACACGCTCCTGGTTTGGAAGCTGGACCGGCTCGGCCGAGACCTGCGTCATCTGGTCAATACGGTGCATGACCTCACCGACCGTGGCATCGGCCTCAAGGTGCTCACCGGAGAGGGCGCAGCGATCGACACCACGACGGCACCTGGGAAGCTCGTCTTCGGAATCTTTGCTGCTCTCTCCAAGTTCGAGCGGGCGCTCATCTCTGAGCGCACAATCGCCGGGCTTGCCGCAGCTCGAGCACGGGGAAGGACTGGTGGGCGGCCGTTCAAGATGACGCCGGCCAAGGTCCGCCTGGCCATGGCCGCGATGGGTCAGAAGGAAACGAAGGTTGGCGACCTCTGCAAGGAGCTCGGGATCACCCGGCAGACGTTGTACCGCCATGTCTCACCTGCGGGGGCGCTGCGTTCGGACGGTGCGAAGCTCCTATCGAAGACGTAGCGGCCCCGCCTGGTCACTGTCAGAAGGGAACCCTCAGCGGGCGGCTTTCGCCATGCCGCACCTGCCGATGGCGCACCTTTCGGGTGGGACCTATCGCTGGACGCTCGCGGATCGTGGCTCGCCCCATTCCGGCTGGTCCGCTCCCCACGGGCGGCCGATCCACCTGTAGCGATCCAGGCCGCCGCTGATGCTGATCGCGGGTGCGGCACAGGTGACGGTTCCTTCTGGCGTTTCTGCGTTCACGGTTTGGATCTCGTATGGGCCGGCTTCGGTCGGCGGGGAATGAGGCTGGGCGAGTAGCTCTTGAGCGACCCGGGCCAGTGAAATGTCGACGGTCCACCCGTGCCCGTCGAGGTGTCGACGTCGAAGTGCTGACATGATCCCGGCGGCAAGTAGGTACCCGGCGGAGTGATCCAGAGCTTGGGCTGGCAAGGCGCCTGGTCTGCCGGTGCCGTCTGCGTGAATCTGGGCGATGCCGCTGGCTGCCTGGACGATACTGTCGAATCCACGGCGCTCGGCCCAAGGTCCGCTTTGCCCCCACGCGCTCACCCGGCCGATGACCAGCCCCGGATGGCGGTCGTGGAGTTCGACCGGCGAGAGGCCGAACCGGTCGAGGCTGTTCGGCCTGTATCCCGTGACAACAACGTCGGCGTCCGTCAGTAGCTGTTCGAGGCAGTCTCGATCCTGTTTGTAGCGGAAATCAAGGAGCGCGGAACGCTTCCCTTGCCCGGTATCGAGGCTCTGCCAGGGGAGTTCCGGCATGCCAGGGCTGTCGATGCGCAAGACATCTGCCCCGAAGAACGCGAGGCTGCGAGTGGCCACCGGCCCGGCTATGACGCGGGTCAAGTCGAGCACCCGAACGCCCTCCAGGGGCGCGTGTCTGTCGGCCGACCTCAGGCTATGGAAGCCCGAGTCTCCTGCCTGCTGCACCAGGCTGATGAACGGAGCTGCTTTCAGGGATTGGGCTTGAGGATGTCCTCTCCAACTGCTCGGGCTGCGAACCGCGCTGATGACCGCACCAGAATCTGATGCTTCATCCTCCAGATCGAGGGCGCTGCGGCGCGAAATTACGCGAGCGACAGCCTCGGCGGTGGCGGAGCCATCCAATCTCAGAAGTGAGCGCAAAGCCGCTTCGTGATGGGGATAGTTAGCGTGAGTGCGAACCCAGCCGTCGCTCGAGGCGAAGAATCCGGACAGGGGCGCCCACGCTGGCGCGGGGTTCCCGTTCCACCGGAACAGTTGGTCACTCCGGTAGGCGCCGGCGACGAGTTGCGGCGCAATGCTCACCTGCGGAACTTCGCTCGCCTTCGGATCCCGCACTCCCATGCGGACAAGGTGCAGCAACGAGGCCATGAGCTTGGTCGCCGCGATGCTGTCCGCGGCAAGATCCCCGACAAGCAATGGCGACGAAAGCGGCACCGGCCCGGACGAACGAACACGATCGGCTAGCTCCGGAAGTTCCGAGGAATCGGAGAGAAACGTGCTGAGGAAGGTGCCCATCGGTTGCCTCCCACGCCCTCGACCGTTCACACGAGGGCGTGAAGCCAGGCGATCATCGGTGGCCCCTACTTTATCCCCACGGCACGGATTTCAATTGATGTCCTGAGGGGCCGAGCAATCACGGGACGGAATCAAGATGGGGGAGAGCCTGCGTTACTCGCCAGGCCAGCCGAGGAACCCTGAAGGGCGAAACTACCGCCGAGTTGATGACGTCTTCTCAGCGGCTGCGACGATCAACACGTTGGCGCCTGTGTTTGGTGAGCTGATGGGGCTTGGTAGGGAGCGCTCAGCGGGTTGCCCTGCGCGGTCATCCGGTGCCACAAGCCTCCGGGAGCGCCGAATGGGAAGGAACGTGCGCCAACTATTGTGAGGACCAGAGCTCGAGTTTCGACCAGCCTGGGGGCGCGCCCATTGACTCCGCAGTCAGATAATCAGAATCGGGGAAGGCCTGAATGAGCTCGACTACGCGGGCGGGCCATCCGCTATCCGGGTCAATCGAACGCAATAGGTATGCCATTACCGCGAGGGCGTTGTACAGGCCAAACACCTGCTTCGCGGTCGTTGCCTGCTTGAGATGACCCAGAAGAGGAACCTGTCCGTGGGTGGGGCGTGCTGGTGCGCTGATGAGCTTGCGGTTGAAGAGGCGTGCATGGTGCGCTGAGACGTTCCGGACGTAGTTCAAGCTTGAGATCCAGCTGCTCATTACTCTTTTTGATGGTGCCCCGTAGGCAGTTGCGATTTCGGTCGCGATCGAATTGTTCAATCCTGAGTAGAGTCGCCCAAGTTGCCCCAACTCCAAGATTTCGGTCAGTGCCCAGATGGGCATTTCGTCGTCGTACTTTTCGCGAAAGTGCGCAACGAATGCTTCGTCAGACTCTGCCTGCCGCGCATTGATGCGCTCGATCCACCTGCATGCGAAAAGATATTTCGATTCGTTCGATGCCGTCAAGGACGAGCAGCCGCAGGCGATGATCAAAATCTATGAGTGTGGCGGCATATTCGACCGAGGTACCAGAGCGATAGTGGTTGAGGATGCGGACCCGTCGTCGGCCTTCATCATCCACGAACGCTTCAGATTCGCGAAGCGGGTAGAGATAGCCAGTGAGGCGGTAATAGCCAACGGCTTGGAGTATCTGCCGGCAGCTCTCTGGGTCTCGCACCTCGACGCCGCGAGACGCGAGTTTGGCCATCTGGTCTTCAAGCGACAGCCATTTCTTGATGTACTCAGCCACGAGTCTCCTGGTTAAAGAAAATCAGCCCGAGCCATGAGGCGAGCGGGCTGATCGTGATGAGATCACCGTACCACAGCCAGCCTGCAGCGACTTTGAAACGGATCGGCAGCTCGTCCCTTCAGAATCGCGATCCCGGAGCCTCGAACGGAGCCCATCGCCCGGACGTGTTTCTTGGAGCAACCCTGAGCGGCCGACTTGTCTGGTTCCTGCGACTCAAGGTCGCGTCGTGGCCAATTCCTCGCGGATGAAGGATGCGACTTCGGCTGGCGTGCGACTGGTTGTGTCGATGGCAGTGGTTTCTCCTTCAAGCCAAGGCAAGGCTCTCTCAAAGTCCGGGATCCTTGAGAGACGCCAGTCCACCGCGTCGGACTCATTCACGTCCTGAAGGATTCGTCGTTCGTGTTCCTCGGGGTGAACCAGGAGGGTGAATGCGCGCATTGCCAATTCCGCGGAAGCGAATCCGGTGGTCAGCTCGTTCCAGTAGGCGTGAGCGAACACGGATTGTGGGATCACGAGATCGCACTCAAGGTCGGCTACCAACTCGATTGCAGTGGCGACGACCAGGGTGCGCCATGCCGGCCAGTCCTGAAAATCATTGACCGGGCGCCTGACGTCGAGCGCGTGACGCAGCATCTGCCCGACTGCCTCGGTATCGAAGAGAACGAAGGACTCATCACGTTCACAAAGTTCTTGAGCGACAGTCGTCTTGCCGCCGCCGAACGGTCCGTTGAGCCAGATAATCACGTTCAGACTCTATAGCTGCAGGACTCCGCCGCCGGAAGTGGAACGTCCAACGGTTACCGCGTGCGTCCTGCTCTCTCACGCTGCAGGAATGACCGTCACAAGCTCATGTCGCACCGGCGGGTTCCTTCACGGGTTCTGCCCCCAAGGCGGCGAGGTTTCGTGGCTTTGGGGAGGGCAACGGCGATCGAAACCAGGACGATGAAGATTCCTGCAGTTTGCAGTGGGGCGAGGTCCTCGCCTCCGATCATCCAACCGAGGAGTAAGGCCACGACCGGGCTGAGTAGGCCGAGGAAAGCTGGAGTGCTCGCGGGAAGGCGTGCGACGCCGCGGAACCACAGGACATAAGCGAACGCGGTTCCGACCCCGGACAGATAGCCGTACCCCATGATGTTTTGTGCTGTTAGCGGCGCGGTAGGGAGACCCTCGATGACCAGCAGGATGACCAGAAGGGTGAGTCCTCCCGTGAGGAGCTGCCATGCGGTTGTGGTCAGCGGGGGTGCCGGCTGCCCCCACTTCTTGGAAAGCACGATCCCGGATGCCATGGATAGAGTGCCGGCGACGGCGGCCAGGACGCCGATAGTGTCAAGGCGTGCTTGCGCCTGAAGCACGATGAGAGACACGCCGAACACTCCGGTCATGCCGGCCGCTGCCACGCGCCAGGTCAGCTTCTCGTTGAGAACACGGGTCGCCAAGACCGCGACGACGAGAGGCTGAAGCCCGCCAACGACGGCGGCCACACCGCCGGGCAGCCGGTAGGCGGCAATGAAGAGCAACGCAAAGAACGCGCCAATATTGAGGACGCCGAGTACCCAGGACTTCCACCACCATTCGCCGCGCGGCAGCCGACGGCACAGCAGCAGGAGTAGGGCTCCGGCAGGAAGCGCGCGCAACGTTGCCGCGAGCAACGGCCGGTCCTCCGGAAGGTACAACGTGGTCGTCAGGTATGTGGTTCCCCACAATGCGGGGGCCACGGCCGTGGTCACCAACAGGAGGACTCGATTGCTAAGCACTTAGTCATAATACCTAAGTGCTTAGCAATTGCTAGTCTGGACGCATGGCGAACCATGTGGATCGAATCCTTGACCAGTGGCATTCCGAGAAACCCGATCTCGATGTCTCGCCGATGGCGGTCATCGGTCGGTTGACTCGCGCAGCAGTCGCTGTCGAATCGCGCCTGGCCAAGACATTCGCTCGGCATGCTCTGGACTCCGCATCATTCGATGTGCTCGCCACGCTGCTGCGAAGTGGTGCCCCCTATCGGATTGCCCCGATAGAGCTGGCGCGTGACGCTATGATTTCCACGAGCGCGGTCGCCCAGCGGCTGAACAAGCTCGAAACGCGCGGGTTAGTCAGTCGGGAGGCAAACCCGAATGACGGCCGCGGCACGCTCGTCGCGCTCACCGATTCCGGACGCGAACTCATTGAGGCGGCATTGCCCGACCACCTCGAAACCGAGCATGCGATCATCGCGGCACTCAGCGTCGAGGAGCAGGCGAACCTCGCAGTGCTCCTTCAACGAATCCATAAAGCTGCCAGCTCCTAACAAACGCCACCCCACATTCACGTTGTCCGCAAGCCGGACCTCGACGGACGCAGTTTCGACACCAACTCGCCGAAGTTTCGACATCTCGGGGAGTGGCGGTTGGGAACGATTTGCGGGCGATTATCCGTGAACGACAGCTTCTGCTGTTCTGACTTTGCTCACGGGTCGGATCATCGCCACGCGGGACCAGGCTTCGAGCCCTCGCGCTGCCTCTGTCTCCATTCGAGCGCCCATCGCCGGGCCCCAGTCACGTGGCCAGAAGGCACGGAAGCCGAGGCGCTCGTAGTACGGCGCGTTCCACGGAACGTCTCGGAATGTGGTCAGCGTCACAGCGGGGAGTTCGCGTTCACAGGCCCAAGAGTCAGCCACGACAATCAGTTGCGCTCCGATACCCTGACGCGCGTGCTCTGGGTGGACCGTGACCTGCTCGATATGAGCAGCTCCGTCAAGCTGCTCGAGGAGTAAGTAGGCGACGGTCACACCGTCGACCAGCCACACAAACGCCCCATGGTCCGTGACGAAGCGCTGGAAATCCTGCCTGCTGATCGGTTGATCATCGGCGACTATCGCCATGTTGATGTCGCGGAACAACTCGCCGGCGGCTCGCTCGATCTCAGTGACCCGGAAGTGGTCCTCGAGACTGGAAAGACGTAGCACCGTTCGATCCTCCCGCTCCAGCAGGACCTACCCGCAGGCCGAACGGTTTACGGGCGTGGCATAGATGCGCTCACGCGTTCAGCCATCAAAGACCTCACCACTCGCGAAGACTGCACCTTCAGGCATCAGTTCGACGAGGGCCGCCGGGCAGTCATCAAACGTGACCCGACCCACAGAAGGCGCCACTACCGAGGAGAAGGTGGCTTCCACCCGGTAACACGTGAATACCTGGCTTGGGCCGTTGTAGTGCTGACCATCATCCGTTGGAACATCGGGTCGAGGTCCGGGCGCAATGAATACCGAAAGCTTTGCAGCAGAATCCGTCGAGGAGATGTCATAGAGGACCACACCGCCCTTCCGAAGATCGAGATCGGATGTTGATACAACCGAACCATTCCATCGCTCACCCTGCAGCGAGTCGAGGTAGCCACCCGGTTCGTTTACTGACGGCTGGTAGCGTGACGATCTGTCTCCACAGCGTGCCATCGATCCCACTGTCGTAGCCGTGGTACTCGGTGCTGCAGCCAGTGAGGGAGAGTGCAATCCCGACGAACACGAAGAGAGCACCCCACCTTCGCCTGCGTGTCAGCATCACTTAGCTAGCTTCTCACTATCGATCCTCATCCAATTCCCATCGACATCAGCGAAAACGCTCCTCGTCGAACTGCCGAGTGCCACCCTCCAGAGTCCACGCCGCGGCAAACGGCATCAGGGCCTCAATGGTGGCGACCCGAACTCCTTCGGCAGTCGGGAGCAGCACCCTGATGCCTGGGTAGTAATCGAAAAGGACCTGCCTGCAACGCCCGCACGGGCCGACAACACCGCGCCCGTGATTGCCAACAGCGACGATTGTCGTGATTTCTCGCCCGCCCTGTGCACGCGCCGCGCCAAGTGCAACCAGCTCAGCGCACGGACCACCGGTGAAATGGAACAAATTCACCCCAGCGAACATGCGGCCGTCGGCGTCTCGAACTGCCGCGCCAATCGTGTGCGCACCATCTTCATCCGGCCCGGCATCCGTGTTCGCGTCAATGACCTCTCTTGCGAGCTCAACGAGCTCAAAGTCTTCGGCCGTCGGCACTGCGAGTTCAGCGTTCGGGAGCATGATGGTAATCCTACGGATCGAACCGGATCCAACTCCTGGCTGGCATGCCCGCAAGACGGACCTTGAGCGCACACATCCACGCGATGACAGCGTGAGGAGCCCTCGCTGCACTGGGTGACCGATAGCCCGACCGAAACAGCTTCGCGATCTGGTGCGCGAATTGCGACAGCGCGGGCCGCGCATTCGTGAAGCAAAGCGATATCACCGCTCTTTTATAAGGGCTTATACGATCGAGTAAACAATCTGTTTACTCGGGGCTATATTGTTCTATTTATGGAGCTTTAGACGAATCCTTTCAAGCCAGGCGCAGGGCGGGTGCCACCAGTTCTGGCAGGCCGCTCCGACTTACTGAGTGAATTCCGTACACGGCTGTACCATGCACGGGAAACAGGGGAGGGGGAACGGCCTTGGATCCTCTCCGGGCTCCGCGGAGTAGGGAAGACCGTGTTGCTCAATCAGCTCGGACGCGACGCGGCCGAGCTCATTGATCTTCATCAAAGTCGAGGCATCGAGCAGCAAGCCCCTGGCCGTCGCGCTGGCTAAAGAGCTCCACCTCGCACTTCGACGAGTCCTCTCAAGCTCTGACTGTGCCAAAGCGCTTTGGTCCAAGGCCGCCCGCGTGCTTCGTTCATTCCAAGTGCGTGTCGACCCGTCAGGGACCTACTCCTTCACTGTCGACGTTGAACCGGAGCGCGGCGTAGCCGACAGCGGCGATCTCGCTGTCGATCTCCAGGAGCTATTGGAGACCATTGGGCTTGCTGCGCGTGAGGCCAACACGGTTATCGTTCTGGCCGTCGATGAACTCCAAGAAGCCTCATCCGAGGATCTCACTGCTCTCAATGTCGCCCTGCATAACCTCGGTCAAGACGTCTTCCCCGTCCCGGTCGTTTTCGTCGGCGCGGGGTTACCTTCCCTGCCTGCCGTGCTCGCTGACGCGACTAGCTACGCGGAGCCCCTCTACGACTATCGTCAGATCGGTTTGCTCGACACTGCCGCGACGTCTGACGCCCTCACTGCCCCGGCACGTTAACGGAGTCGACTGGGAGCCTGACGCCCTGGATGCCGCGGTGACAGCTACGGGGGGATACCCATATTTCATCCAAGCCTGTGGCAGTCATGTTTGCGCTGTCAGGGCCACGGATACCATTTCTCTGCAGGACGCCCAAATCGGGATCGAGTCAGCGCGAAGTGAAGTGGAACAAGGTCTCTATCAATCGAGGTGGGAGCGGGCTACCCCGACTCAGCGGGCCTTCATGTCCGCAATGGCCATCGACGATGATGCCTCCTCATCAATGGCCGAACTCGTGACCCGGTTGCGGAAGAAGCGCACCACGGACCTCTCCGTCAATCGCCGAGACTTGATCCGGAGCGGTCACATCTACACACCAGAACGCGGTTTCGTCGCATTCACCGTGCCCGGCATGGCTGACTTCATCGGCAGACAAGGGGAGTAGCCCCGAATCATCCGCGCCGACGTCGGCACCTGCTCATGCCTGCGCGGACGTCGACACCGTCTACTTACATCCAGACTTCCGCGTCTGTAGGTGGTAACGGCCATGGGGATCCCAAGCGACCAAGCGCGTAGCTGACAATGACCAGCCTGTCGACCAATCGACCCCACCCGGGCTCATAGTTGAAGCCGGTGATGAAAGTCGTCCCGTTAGCCGTGGGAAGGTAACGCCACTCGCCCCGACCTGCCCGGAGTGGCGAGAGCTTGTCGCTGGTCGTGAATCGAAGTGCCGAGGTGCGTGTTCCGTCTGGTCGTTGTCGTTCTCCCAGAGAGGTACCTGTTCCCGTGATCGTGTGGAGGAGCGTGCGGCGCTGGTAGACGAAGCGGTTGCCCCTGGTCGGTAGTGCGGCGACGGGTGTGATGCTGCTGAATCGGAGATCCCAGCGCGGATGCTGAGCCGGATCTTGTGTGAGTTGCCATACCCGATCGGCGTCGGCATTGATCTCGATCTCCACATAGATCACCTTGTCGCCCATGAGGTCAGCTTGCTACATCACCCCGGTACCTCGCCGGCTCTGAATCGCGTGTCCGAATTACCACTCGTGCCGAGTCACGAGCCGAACCTGGCGAGGCGAAAGTTCCGGTGCGTCGACCAGGCCGAGAGCGATGCCTGCTCGGCGGTGACCTAGGCTCGGGGGATGACAAGGCCAGGCCAAAGCCCATTTCCCTGGATTCCGGCCGCCGTCGCCGCTGCGTCGTGGGTCGTGTGCGCCGGCGGATTCGGCTTCCTGACTTGGTTCGGTTTGGTCCCCAACGCCTTCGTGAAGCACCTCCTGCCGGAAACGATCCCGCGCAGCGTCGGTCCTAGTCGAACCTCACTGAAAAGCTGCCGCTGCCAGACCATCGGATCTGTGGACGACCCGCTTCTGACCTCTAGTAGCAGGGTGTTCCTCGCAGGATCTGAACGCTCATCAGTCGTGGGTCTCGTTTTCGAGAGCCGAAGCTGACGTAGATACGCGGCTGATTAGCTGATCTATACCCGATTGAACCGCTGCGCCCGATACTTTCTAGGGTGTCGGCATTCCTCCGTTGACGTTGAGTGTTTCTCCGATGACGAAACTGGACTCTCCGGAGGCGAGGAATACATAGGCGGGCGCGAGTTCGGCTGGTTGTCCGGAGCGGCCGAGTGGGTTGTCCTTGCCGTACTCGGGCAGTTTCTCGGGCGGATACCCCTGCGTCACTTGTAACGCCGTCCAGGTGGGGCCGGGAGCCACTGCGTTGACGCGGATGCCGCGGGGCGCGAGTTGCTGAGCGAGCGCCTTTGAAAAGTTGTTGATGGCGCCTTTCGTGGTCGCATAGTCGAGAAGGAACGGTAGCTGGTGGTAGGCCTCCAAGGATGCCGTGGCGATGATGGTCGAGCCGGGCTTCAGATGCGGTACGGCTGCCTTAATGATCCAGAACATCGCGAACACATTCGTGCGCATGGTGTCCTCGAATTGCTCGTCACTGATGTCTTCCAGTTTTTCGACGAAGACCTGTTTTCCGGCGTTACTCACGACGATGTCCAGGCCACCCAGCCCGGTGACGGCAGCTTCGACCAGTTCACGGCAGTAATTTTTGTCTTTTAGGTCACCAGGGAATGCGACAGCAGTACGGCCGGCCTCTTTGATCAGGCCGACGATGTGGCGAGCATCTTGTTCCTCTTCCGGCAGATAGGAGATCGCAACATCGGCGCCCTCCCGGGCGAATGCGATGGCGACTGCACCGCCGATTCCGGAGTCTCCACCAGTGATGAGCGCCTTGCGTCCGGTGAGCCGCCCAGAGCCGCGGTAACTTGTCTCTCCGAGGTCTGGCACCGGGTCCATGTTCGCTTGGATGCCCGGCTCTGGCTGTTGCTGGATGGGTGGAGAAATGGAGGGGTAACGTGTGCGCGGATCCGTGAGGGAGTATTGGTCGGTCGCCATGATGTTCCTTTCGTGGGGCGGGGCTTTAGATCGTGGCTACAGAGCCGGAGTCGACGCGGTAGTTCGCTCCGTTGACGAAGCTAGCGAGATCTGAGCAAAGGAACGCGACCACGCTGGCCACTTCGTCCGGTGTGCCGCGGCGCTTTAGCTCTATGGATGGGCGCTTTTCATCGAGGAAGGTGGTGATCGCATCCGGAATCGAAATGCCAAGCTTGTGTGCCCGCTTCTTCATCATCGCGTCCGTCATCGGGGTATGGATGAACGCCGGTGACACACAGTTGACCAGCAACCCTTCCATGGCGTAGCTGCGAGACAAGCCTTTGGCAAGCGCGAGGATGCCGGCTTTCGCCGAGCAGTACGGCAGTTCGTCGTCGTATGGTTGCACCCCGTCCTCGGACGCCAGAAACACGAGCCGGCCCCAGCCGCCTTTGCGAAGCGACGGCAGGAAGGCGCTGACGAGCCGCACCGGGCCCATCAGGTCGACGAGGAGCGTTTCCATCCAGCCTTCGTCCGTCAGCTCATGGAAGAGGCCTTGGGCGCCGGTAATACCTGCTGACTGCACCAAGATATCGATGTCGCCGACCGCGTCAAGCACCCTGTCTCGAAGGGTCGCGATCGAGTCGACACTGGTGATATCGGCAGTGAATGCGTACAGCTGATTCGGTTTCGCGTTCAGCTGCTCGGCCGCCGCATCCAGTTTGTCCTGGTACTGATCGGTGATGACTACCGTGACGCCTTCGGCAAGTAGCCGGTGAGCGGTGTGCCAGCCGATCCCCGAGTCACCGCCGGAGACGAGCGCTATTTTTCCCTTGATACCAAGATCCATGACTTCACCGTACGCCGCGCACTCAACAATTTTCTATTCCTTGACATCGCCGCTCAACAATGTTGTGGTATTCAAGTGCGCAATGCCGTTGGAGACCCGGAGGTATTCAGGAGCACCGGCGCGATCCTGGGGGAAAGCCTCATCTGGGATGCTCGTGGGGACCATCCCGCAATGCTCTGGTGCGACATCACTGCGGGGCTCATCCACCGAAGTCCGCTGTGCATGCCCGCGGACGGCTCGGCTGACGACACGATCACGCTGCCCCCGCCTCTGGCCTCATTTTCCGTTGCAGAAATAGGAGGACGCCCGGGTTTCATCGTGTCGCTCGAAGATCGAATCGTCGTGACGGATTCCTCGGGTCACTTGATCCGAACAGTCGCAGAGATCCATCACAGTCGCCTTGGCCTCCGGCTCAATGAAGGAAAGGTTGATCCAGCGGGCCGGTGGATCACTGGGTCGATGAACCTTTTCAATGACGATCCGGTCGGCGCGTTCTACTCGGTTTCCGGTGATGGGGACGTGCGTCTGCTCCGGGGCGGTATCGGTGTCGCGAACGGGCTGGAATGGTCCCTGGACGGTCGTCGCATCTTCTTTACAGACACAAGTGTCGGCACGATCTACACGGGTGCGTACAGCGCGAACGGCGACATCACGGATGTGAATGTGTTCACCCGCGGCGCACCGCACGACGGCCTCACGATCGATACGGACGGTAACTTCTGGGGCGCGCTGTACGGGGGCGGCAAGGTCGTGCACTACAACTCGAATGGCGCTGAGGTCTTCGCCATCGATATACCGGCACTGAACCTCACCTCTGTTGCATTTGGCGGCGCCGACCTCTCCATGCTGTATGTTGCAAGCGCGCGCGAAAACCTGACGCAAGCACAGTTAGAGGCGTATCCGCTGTCCGGTAGCGTATTTGCGATTCAAACGGACACTCAAGGACGCCAACCCACTCCGTTCTTCAGTCGCGGGTGAGTTCCTCGATTGTGATTGCGGCATTGAGGAGTGCGAGGTGACTCAGCCCTTGTGGCAGGTTACCTAGAAAGGCGTTGTCGCTCGGATCGATTATCTCCGAATAGAGACCCACATCGTTCGCCAAATCAATGAGCTCGTCCATGAGCACGACGGACTCGTCATTGCGACCGACGCATGCGAGTGCGGATGCCAACCAGAACGAGCAGGCAACAAATGCTCCCTCCTCGTGGGCGGCCCCGGTGTAGCGATACGTGAGTGGACCATCGCCAAGTTCCGTACGAATTGCGTCTATCGTCGACGACATCCGCGAACTTCGGTCGAACCCGCTGGCCGCGTGGAGGAGTACGGATGCATCCAGATCGTCGCCGCCCGCCCAGGCCGTGAAGCTCTTTCGCGCTTCGGACCAGCAGTGCTCGCGTACCCACGCTGCGATGAGTTCGGATTCGGATCGCCAGTGTGTGGGGTTTCCCGGGATCTGGCCCATCTCACAGAGGCGCGTCGCGTCGGTGAGGGCCTGCCAGCATCCCATCTTCGACGAGGTGTAGTGGCGCTGCTCGGTGAGTTCCCATATCCCGGAGTCCGACTGTCGCCAGATGTCCGCCACGTGGTTGGCGAGTGAAGCCAGCAGTAAGCCCGTATCCACATCGAGCACATTTCCGGCCTCGACGTACACACGCATGACGTTGAACAGGTCACCGTATACCCCGAGCTGCAGCTGGTTGGCTGCGCGATTACCGATGGTCACCGGCCCAATTCCGCGCCACCCCGGCACGTCAAGGGTTTCAACATCACCGGGAACAGCGCCGTCCAGTGTGTAAAGAATGTGCAACTCCGGGCCGCACTCCCTGATCGTGCGAAGCAGCCATGCGACCGCCGCGTGGGTCTCCTCGCGAAGGCCGAAACGAACGAGAGAACGCACCGTATACGCCGTATCCCGCACCCACGCGAAGCGGTAGTCCCAGTTCTTGCCGCCACGGAGGTTCTCTGGAAGCGATGTCGTCGGCGCCGCCGCAATCGCTCCCGTCGGGCTGTAGATCAGTAGTTTGAGAGCCAGAGCACTGCGCTGGACAGCGTCCGCCCATGGCCCGTCGTAGTTGAAGTCACGCGACCACAATTGCCAGCTCTCGATCGTGCGGTTCACACTCTCGTCAGTCAACTCGGGCACCGGCACATGAACCGGTTCGTTCGCGGTACCCGCAACCGTGATGAGGTGGCGGGACTTCGCCGCCGTCGTAAAGCTTCCGGCCAGTGCGCGGCTGCCACCCCCGCGCGGTCCATGCGCCAGTCCGCGCACCGCAATCGTCACGCTACCAACGCGGATGACCTTTCCGTGAATCGTCGTGTCGACCCATGGCGATGCAGTCGAAAGGCACGTACCGGGAGTAACGCGCCATCGGAAACGCACGGCACCACGGATGCCATCGACACGCCTCGCCAGCTCCACCCACGGAAGCCGGCCGGCGAATCCGTTAACGAGAGCATCCGTGACTCGGGCGACACCCGCATCCGTTGTGAACGTGGTCTCCAGCACATTGGTTCCGGGGACATACCGGCGCGTGACGGTGTAGGTCCTCGCGGGCGCGAGCTCAATGCTGCCGCCCTCTCGTGCGTCCAGCAGCCGCGCGAACACAGGGGTAGAGTTGAGCGCCGATATGGGAAGCCAATCGATGCCGCCATCCAGTGCGACCAACGCCACCGTGCGTCCGTCACCGATCGCAGCGTACGAGCGTAAGTCCGTATAGCCATCCCGGCGTTGAGAGCTCATTCGCCTCCCACTCGTCGACGACATCCGTGAACTGAACCGCCTCGAGCTTAGCCTCGATGCACCGACGGGGCTCGTTGAGCATGCGGCGTTTTATGCCGAGCCAACAGGTCGAGGCATCCAAGCACCCCGTTGCGCTTTCGTATCTCGAAACCTATTTGTGTCGCAACCCATGGGCGGTTTTAAGGGGTGGAAGCAACGGGGGTTATTTCTTTCTTCGAGGTTAGCCTGCTGAGCAGGTCGGCTGGGGTGCTTCGGTTGAGGGTTTTGCGGGGGCGTTCGTTGAGTTCGGTGGCGACTTCGAGGAGTCGTTGGGCGCTGTGCGCGTTCAAATCGGTGCCTTTGGGGAAGTAGTGACGCAGCAGGCCGTTGGTGTTCTCGTTCGTGCCGCGTTGCCAGGGCGAGTGCGGATCGCAGAAGAAGATGGGAACGCCCGTCCCTTTCGTGATCTCAACGTGCCGTGCCAGTTCGCTTCCCTGATCGCAGGTCAATGACCGCCGCAGCATCGCGGGCATGAGGTTGAGGGCGCCGATGAGCGCGTCATGGAGCGCCGTGGCGCTATGGCCGTTGGGCAGGTGGACCAAGACGACGAATCGGGTCGTGCGTTCAACGAGGGTCGCGATCGCGGATCCTGACGCCGAGCCAACGATGAGATCGCCCTCCCAATGCCCGGGAATCACTCCGTCGTTGGCCTCAGCGGGCCGTTCACTCAACAGCGCCTTGTCGCGAATTCGACCGGGGGTAATGAGATGTGCGGCTCGCGATTTTCGAGCTGATCGCCCTCGTCGTAGGTGCCGGTGCGGGCGGACTCCGACGTAGCCGCGGTTTTGCACGTAGAGGCTTTGATAGATCGTCTCGTGGGATACCTGCAGTTCGTCCTGGCCGGCGAACGCGACTGCGAGGTCGTCGCTGATCTGCTGCGGACTCCAGCTCTTCCGCAAGCGTTCCTCAACGACAGCGGCAAGCTGCCGGACATCGAGCCTGCCGGGTTTGGGCCGGCACGCTCTGATCTCACACCGTTTCTGTGCGGCACAGGGCCGATAGCTACGCGTTGCCGGGTGTGCGTTCCGGCGCAGCTCCCGACTGATCGTCGACGCGACACGACCCAGATCCTGCGCGATTGCCCTGACATCTGCACCACCCAACCTCAGATCCGCGATGCGCAGACGTTCCTCTTGGCCTAGAAAACGTCCCGAAGACGCAACCGTCGGAACGGGTATCCGTCCGCCAGCGGCTTTGTTCCATCGAAATCCCTGTTTGCGACCCATTCCTATAGATTCACACGCGGCCGATGCCGACATGCCTTCCCGAACCCGATCCCAGAACAAGTTCTCGCGGACCTTCATGACCAATCTCGACGCCATTAACAACACCTCACTCAAACGGTGTTGATACGACCCCTTGAAACCGCCTGGTGGCTCTTCACGTTGACGAAGCAATACTTAGAAGCCGGAAACCACACCACTCACGGGGATGTAACCGGGTGATCGTCGTTGGTGCCGAGAACAGGTGCTTCGGCAACCCCGTGCGGTGTACGGGCTAATATAGCCGCCGCCAAGAATGAGCACATACAGCCTCAAGACTGACGTGATCCCATCAAACTCTCGGGTACCTGCACCGACAAGTGCTCCCGGTAATGTGCTCTCGCTTGTTGACGAAAGCTGTTGGGGGGGCGCAGCATGAAATAGGAACCTATTTTGTCGTGCAAAACCTGCGACGTGAAAATGATTGGAAATCAGGAGGATCTCAGATGCCGAAAGTGGCGATCAATGGGTTGGGCCGAATCGGGCGGGCTGCATTAAAAATTCTGCTCGATTCAGAGAATCTGGAACTTGTTGCGGTCAACGATGTGGCGTCAATTGAGAATCTTGCCTACCTGCTGCGGTACGACACGGTCTACGGCCGGTACCACCGTCAGATTGTTGTGGAGGCTGATGCACTTGTCATCGACGGCCACCGGGTGGTTGTTCTTGCCGAACGGGACCCAGCGGCTCTGCCGTGGCGGGAGCTCGGAGTCGATCTAGTGCTGGAGTGCACTGGTGCTTTCACTCGGGCGGAGGACCTGACCAAACATATTCAGGCGGGCGCGTCGTTCGTCATCTTGTCTGCCCCGACGAAGTCCGAATCCGTCCCGACGGTTGTGCACGGGGTGAACCGGCCGGATGGGCATCCGCAGATCATCTCTTGCGCCAGTTGCACGACGAACTGCATCACACCGGTCATCGAGATCGCGACAAGGCGTCTGGGGGTGGAGCGTGCGATCATGACCACAATTCATGCTTATACCGCGACCCAGCGCCTGGTCGACTCTCCAAGTGACAATTTCCGACGTGGGCGGGCGGGTGGAGCGAACTTGGTGCCCGCTCCTACCGGTGCTGCACAGGCGACAATCCGGGCATTGCCGAAGTTGACCGGGCTCTTCGCCGGGGTTGCGATCCGCGCCCCGATCGAGGTTGGTTCCATTGCCGACATTGTCATTGTCACTTCCCGCCCGACCAGCGTAGAGGAGGTCAACGCCGTGTTCATCGAGGAGGCGAAGACGCCCCGGTATCAAGGCATCCTCGGCGTTTCGGCGGACCCGATGGTCTCCTCCGACATCATCGGCGATTCACGCGCCGCCGTGGTGAACCTTGATTTGACGCAGGTCGTGGACGGCACCCTGATAAAGATCATGGCCTGGTACGACAACGAGTGGGGCTTCACCCACCAAATGATCCGCGAGGCTAGGGCCACCCTTGGGTTACCTTCCAGCGGGGAAACATCTCCGTGACGAGAAATACACTGAGGTTTCGATGTCACCTTCCATAGGGTACGTAGCCCGATCAGCGACATTGGGACTTTAGGGCAAAGTCGTTTGGCTCGATTACATCCGCTGCAGCCTACTTATTTCCGGCAAGTGCGAACGGATGGTGCGTGAGGACGGATTGAACGGTCACCTCGAACCCGTCGATCTTCGAGAAGGTGATCGTCGGCTTAACCGACTGTAGTCACGCGCTGACTCGGGCTCACACCGAGTCGTCAGCGGATGCTACGGCCTTGACTCCCAAATTCGTGTATAAGATTCTGGTCATCATCGATCTGCGGCGGGCGGCGGACCTGCGACGAGGCGTGTATGAAGGCACGGATGCTGGCGACGATACGTGATGGAGGTAGCACCCGACCTGGCCCACAACACCGCGGGAACGGGCGCACTTACCGCAGCGGTTATGGGCCGCGGCCGACCGGCCCAATCCGATGATCACGGAGGGCATCCCGGCGATCCGGCGGTTGATCGGTCAGGGCATCAGCGTGAACAACACGCTGCTATTCTCAACAAAAGTGTACGAAAACATGGTCGATGCATACCTGTTCGGAGTGGAGGACCGGTTGGTCGGCGGCGGGGGAAGGTCGGCATCGCCAGCGGGGGCGCCGCCTATGCCGCTTCACCAAGCTCGTCATCAGTGAGCGCTAACTGGCCTTGACCCCGGAGAGTGGACACGGGTTAGGCGGCGAGTTGGATCTCTGCGGCCTGGGACGTGCCGGTCGTCAAAACCAGCTTCACGGCCTCGTCTTTGTACTCAGGAGTGAACTCCCGACGTGATCTTGCCATAGTGAACATTCTCTCTTGTGAGGTGTCCACTCAACGGGGTCAGGGCCAAAGGCACTGTTCGAGACAACGGCCGAGGTCCTCACTGGGCTGGAAAAAGCCTTTGCAGGCTATGAGGAAGAGACCGGAGACGCTTGGCGTCGACAGTAAGTCAGTTCAGGCCGGGATGAAGCCATTCCACCCGGTCGTGGATGGATGTTAGTTCAGCAGAGCGAAGGGGGCGCACCCGTGGGTGCGGCCCCTTCCGCAACATGTGGGATCGATCTCAGTTCGCAGGGGTGATGGAGGCCGGTCAGTCTTATTTAGCTTCGGTATAAAGCTAGCTTCGACGGTGATCGACTCCCATGTAGCCGGATATCGGCAGAGTTTGGCCGCTTCCGTGTCCATGTCCATGTCGGGGACAATCATCTACGTGCGGGCAGATCCCGTCAATCTGGTGCTGGCAGTTTAGCGGTTGCTAAGCTCACGACATGACGCCCGGACTGGAAGAGCAGAATGTTCCCGCCCCCGATCGTGGGCCGGGGGGGATGCGAAGCTTCCGTTCGGAGCTTGACAGCACGCACTACACCGCGGTCGACGAACACTGGGCAGGCGGTCTCCCAGCCCAGTACGGTGTCGCTCCGCGGGTGCGAATTGGTAAGAGCAAGTGGTTCAACCTGTTGTGGTTGATTCCGATCGGCTTGGTGCTCCTGGTCATCGGCATCGCGGTAGCGAAGGGGATACGCGAGCTCCCTGCCGTGCAGGATTTCATTCAGCAGTATCCTGGCGAGTCTGAGCTTCCGGAGAACGCGCCGGTGGGTTTCCCTGCATGGCTGGGCTGGCAGCACTTCCTGAATGCTTTTCTGATGATCTTCATCATCCGCTCCGGCGTCACAATCATCGCCGATCACCCGCGTTTGTACTGGTCCAGACACTCCACACCGGGTAAAGACTGGTTGCGTATGCAGAAGCCGGTGCCGAGTGATCTGCTGTATACGTCGAAGCAGGAATCGATCACCTTGCCGGACGGCGTCGGCTTGCCGGGGCGTCGTCACTCCATCGGGCTCGCCCGCTGGTGGCACCTCGGCGTTGACACGTTGTGGTTACTCAACGGAATCGTGTTCTACGTTCTGATCTTCGTCACCGGCCAGTGGATGCGCTTGGTCCCCATGAGTTGGGACGTCATCCCGCATTCCATTTCGGTCGCAATCCAATATCTGTCGCTAGACTGGCCGACGGAAAACGGCTGGGTCAACTACAACGGTCTGCAACTGATCGCCTACTTCATCACCGTGTTCATCGCCGCTCCGGCCGCTCTCATCACCGGGCTCGGGATGTCACCGGCGTTGTCGACCAAATTCCGGACCATCAGTTCGGTCTTCAGTATCCAGGTCGCACGATCACTCCATTTCTTGGTGCTCGCCTGGTTCGTCATGTTCATCATCATCCACGTGACCCTCGTGCTGACCACCGGCGCCCTCCGCAACCTCAACCACATGTATGCGTCACGGGACGACAGCTCCTGGGTCGGGTTTTTGATCTTCGCCGCCTCGATGGTGGTCATCATCATCGGCTGGGTGGCGGCGACACCGTTCACGTACCGGCATCCGCGTGTGGTGCAGAAGGTGGGGTATGCGCTGATCGGTCCCGCGCAGCGGTTGTTCGAGCACATCGATTCGAAGCCGGGTCAGTACACGGAGAAAGATATCTCTCCCTATTTCTGGCATAACGGTAAGTACCCGGAATCGGAGGAGTACAAGAAGCTCCAAGCTGGCACCTTCACGGATTACAAGCTGCAAATCGGTGGGCTCGTTGATAATCCGGTGGAGTTGGACCTTGAGCAATTACGGGCGCTGTCACACCACGAGCAAATCACGCAGCACTTTTGCATTCAGGGCTGGTCGGGTGTCGCGAAGTGGGGTGGCGTCTCAATGCAGACCATTCTTGACATCGCGAAGCCGAAGCTGGAAGCGAAGTGGGTGATTTTTTACTCCTTTGCGGTCGGTCCTGATGGTGGGATTTACTACGACGCTCAACCGATCGAGCAGATGAGTTACAAACTGACCATGCTGGCCTATGACATGAATGATGAAACGCTGTCGTTCGGTCACGGTGCTCCGCTGCGGTTGCGCAACGAGGTGCAGCTCGGTTTCAAGCTGGTCAAGTGGATTAAGGGCATCGAATTCGTCGAAGACTTCTCCGAGGTCGGCGGTGGTCTGGGTGGGTACGACAACGACCATGAGTTCTTCGGCTATCGGCAATCCATCTGACATCCCACGCACTGACCGACAGGTCGGAACAACTTACGATTGGAAGTCGGCTAGCTACAGGTCGGGGCCGAAGACTTCGTATTGGATGTCTTTTGCGGGTAGAACTCGGTCTTGAGCGTGGCGAAGAAACTTTCCGCCATCGCGTTGTCCCAGCAAATTCCGGTGTGTCCCATCGACCGGGTAATGCCATGTGCGGCAGCGAACGCGGTGATCTGCGCTGACGCGTATTGGGCGGATTCAACCGGTGGAAGCAACACCAGTGTTTGCGATTAAGAGTAGCTCGTTCATCGCTTCGGCTGGCGTCTTGAATCCGAGTGTCTTACGAGGGCGTTCGTTCAGGGTCTTGGCGACGCCTTCGAGATCGACGAGGGCGTAGCGGGTGAAGTCGGTGCCTTTGGGGAAGTACTGGCGTAGTAGCCCGTTGGTGTTCTCGGTGCTGGGCCGCTGCCAGGGCGAATGGGGATCAGCGAAGTAGAACGGCAGTCCTGTTTGGATGCGGAGTCGGGCGTGTTGGGCCATCTCGGCGCCCTGGTCCCAGGTCAGCGACTTGCGCAGGGTCGCGGGCAGGCCCGTGATGGTCCGGGCGATCGCATCACAGACGGCATCGGCGCCGTGTCCGGCCGTCGCTGGCCCGTTCTTGGCCTGCGCGCCGACCATCTTGTGCTTGCCCATCGGAGGCAGGTGCAACAGCATCGTGAACCTCGTGGTGCGTTCGACGAGGGTCCCGATCGCGACCCCGCCCAGCCCGACGATCAGGTCCCCTTCCCAGTGCCCGGGCACGACCCTGTCGTTGGCTTCCGCGGGTCGGGCGGCGATCATGACCTCCTCTGTCAGGAAGCTCTTGCCGCGCTTGGCACGGGCCCACGGCACTCGCAGCGCCCGACCAGTTCGCAAGGCGGTGGTCAGCTCGCGACGCAGCGCGCCACGATTTTCGATGTAGAGGGCCTGGTAGATCGCCTCATGCGAGATTCTCATGCTCCCATCGTCTGGGAAATCAACTTTGAGCCGACCGGCGATCTGCTCCGGACTCCACGCTGTGGACCAGCGGCGATCCTGGCGTGGCCCATGACGACGCCCGTTCCACGCCCTGATCCCGGGAGCTGCAGCGGGCGTGCCGTCAGCGCGCGTGACCGTTCCATCCAACCGAGACTGCACGTACTCGCGCAACCGGGGGCTTCCCGCGAGCTTGGCGGTCTTGGGTCGGCGGGCACGCCGGTCGCAGTGCCACTGGGCGCTCGTGGCACGGTATTCAGACTTGCCGCCGCGCGATGCCGCGTTGCGCCGCAGCTCACGTGAGATCGTCGACGGGGATCGGCTCAACGCCAGCGCGATCTCACGAACTCCAGCGCTCTGGGCCCGCAGGATCGCGATCTCCTCACGCTCGACGAAGGACAAGAATCTTCCTGAGAGCGGTGCCTTGCTGACGTCTCGCATCCCGCCAGCGTGACGGAAGAAGCGAGTCCCGACCGGCGCCGACACGCCGGCCCGCTCGCCAGCCTCCTCGCTCGAGACACCCTGCCCGACGAGGTCCCAGAAATCCTGCCGGTGCTCCCGGCGCCACGCCGGCGGTCGGCCCGGCGACCGCATCGGCTCCCGCCCGAGTTGCGTGGCCATCCAACCCTTCGGACGTCCCATATTCCACCTTCATAATCGAGGTGTTGCTTCCACCGGTTGAATCTGCCTTGGGTACCGCGATCGGAGTGGAAGATCACCTGCTCGGGCCGCTTACCGCGGAGAGCCATGGCCATGACCAGGGCGTCCTGGATGAGGTCGGTGCGCATGTGATCGGCGATGACCCAGCCGATCACGCGGCGCGAGTGCGCGTCGATCACGGTGGCTAAATACAGCCACCCTTCCCAGGTCCTCAGGTAGGTGATGTCGCCCACCCAGACCTGGTTCAGAGCCCCGGTATCCCACTGCCGTTTGACGGCGTCGACCGGGTAGGCGTCCTCGGCCTGGCTGACCGTGGTGGTGCGCCAGCGTTTCGGGCTGATGCCCACCAAACCCAAGCGGCGCATGGTGCTGGCCACGGTTTTGCGGGAGATGATCTCGCCATCGGCGCGGAGGTCGGCGAGGATCCGCAGGGACCCGTAAACCACGTCGGAATCACCGTGGAAGAAGGTGACTTTCTGCTCGATGTGCACCCGCCGGATCGACGCCGGCGATGGTGCCCGGTCGATCCAGGCGTAGTAGCCAGAGCGGGAGACCTCGAGGAGGCGGACCATGCGGGTGATGGTGAAGTTGGTCTTCTCCGCCAGCATCAGTTCGAACGCTTTCCGTTCGTATCCGACGCTTCCTGGGCGAAGAAGATGGACGCTTTTTTTAGAAACGCCCTGTCCATCTGCAGGTCCGCGTTTTCTTTCCGAAGCCGCTGCAGCTCGGCCCTTTCGGACTCCGTCACCTCAGTCTGCCCAGTCTCGTTGCGAGCCTTGAACGCGGTCACCCACCGGCCCAGTGTGGCCTCGTTGACTCCGAGCTCGCGGGCAACGGTCGCGACCGCTCTGCCGGTAGTGATGACCAGCTTTACAGCCTCGTCTTTGTACTCAGGAGTGAACTCCCGACGTGATCTTGCCATAGTGAACATTCTCTCTTGTGAGGTGTCCACTCAACGGGGTCAGGGCCATCTCTCTCCCTGGTCCCAGGTCAGTGACTTGCGCAGGGTCTCGGGCAGGCCGGTGATGGTCCGGGCGATCGCATCACAGACGGCATCGGCGCCGTGTCCGGCTGTCGCTGGCCCGTTCTTGACCTGCGCGCCGGCCATCTTGTGCTCGCCCATGGGAGGCAGGTGCAATAGCATCGTGAACCTCGTGGTGCGTTCGACGAGGGTCCCGATCGCGATCCCTCCCAGCCCGATGATCAGGTTCCCGCAACCGTCCTACCGCGCTCGGCCAAACAGCTCGCCGCTCTGCGCCGACAACGGTCCGACATCGCCGTCGAGGTCGAGAAGCTGGTGAACGACCACCCCTTTTCCCCCGTCCTGACGAGCATGCCCGGAGTCGGCGTCAGGACCGCAGCCCGGCTCCTCACCGAGGTCGCCGGCAAGCATTTCGAAACCGCCGGCCACCTCGCCGCCTACGCCGGCCTCGCACCAGTAACCCGACGTTCCGGATCATCAATCCGCGGTGAACATCCCTGGCGACGAGGAAACAAGATCCTTAAACGCGCCCTGTTCCTCTCCGCCTTCGCGGCCCCGCGAGACCCCGTCTCCAGAACGTAATGCGACCGAAAAATCGCCCAAGGCAAACGCCACAACCAAGCCCTCATCGCCCTCGCCCGACGGCGGCGTGATGTTCTATTTGCGATGCTGCGCGACGGCACCCTCTACGAAACCGAACACCAACTCGCCGCTTGACAAAAATATAAAGGCACCCCCCCGGATCATCAACGACTGGGGGCAACGACTATGCCGGATCCGACAGGCCAACACGTATCCAGTTCACACCTTGTGGGCCTACGAAGAAAGTATCGGGAGGGGGGCATGCTTGTTGCTGGGTACGGCGGAACGCGGCACGCCGAAACCACGCTTCGCTTCGCCCCTCGGCTGCCTCCCGGGCTCACCACGCTCGCGTTCGGACTGCTCCTGTCCGGGCGAATGCTGCGGGTCAAGGTCACCGCCACGGCCGCCACGTACTCCGCTCTCGATGGCGTGCCGGTCCAACTCGTCCACCACGGCCAACAGGTCACCGTTTCCGCTGGAAAACCGGTGAGTGCGCGATCCCCGCCCCACCACAACTCGGCGCCAGACCGACTCAACCTGACGGGCATGATCCGCGGCGTGCCCGGCCGACAGGGTCGTGATCGACTTTTACGCCGGGTGTGTGGTTACCACTCGTAGATGCGTTGGACTATCTCGTGCCGCGGTGCCTGCTCGGGTCCCGGATAAGTGACCACGATCGGCACGTCGTCGGGACCACGGTTCTCGACCATCCTGAATCCATCGATGGTTTGGCTTGTCACGTGTGGTGACTGCGCGCGGAGTACCCGTTCACATAGTCGAAGTTCTTCTTCGTCCTCCGAGGGGATGCTCGGCGCGCGCTCCTATCTCGCGAAGGTACAGCTCGCCGTCGTCGGCGCCGCCAGCAGCGCAGCGCTGTTGTTTCGAACCGTCACGTCGAAGCCGAGTAGTTTCTTGTAGAACAGCACTGATCGGTCGAGTTCACGTACAAACATTACTGCTGACGACAACCTCACTCTGCGCGCCTCCGGAAGTTGGCCGTGTCTGGGAGGCGCATTATCGAAACCCCATTAGTTCTCGGGCAGCGGCGACGATATGGCGGGCTGAGATCCCTGCGGCGTCGAGGAGTTCGGCCGACTCACCCGACATCGGTAGCTTGGCGACGCCGAGGAGTTTGACGTGCAGTTGTGGCACCTCCGCCTCAGCCAGAGCCTCCATCACCGCAGCCCCGATGCCGCCCTGCGGATAATGGTCCTCCACCACAACCAACCGTCCCTTCGTGATGCGGCAGGTGTCGATCAGGGTGTCCCGGTCGAGGGGTTTGATCGAGTACAGGTCGATCACCCGTGCGGCGATGCCGGACTGAGCGAGCTCCTCGGCGGCTGCTAAGCATTCGTGCAGGGTGACTCCCGCCCCGATGAGTGACACGGTGTCGTCGGCCCCAGCCCAATGGACCTTGCACCCGCCGAGGGGGAACTGCTCCTCTTGTCCGTAGATGACCGGATAGGCCCCACGGGTTGCGCGTAGGTAACTGATGCCGTCCGTGTCGGCCATTATCTTCACCAGCGCCGCAGTCGAGGGTGCGTCGCTTGGATACACCACAATTGAGGTGTGGATGGCCCGCATCGCCGCAATGTCTTCCAGCGCCATCTGGGAGGGCCCATCCTGGCCGATTTCAACGCCCGCGTGAGTGCCGACGAGGCGAATGTTCGCCTCCGACAAACCGGCCATCCGAATGAAGTCGTAGGGTCGGGCGATTAAGAAAGCTGCGAAGCTTGACGCGAAGGGGATGTATCCGCGCACCGACAAACCCACCGCGGAGGCGATGAGCTGTTGTTCAGAAGTGAACATTTCAAAGAATCGTTTCGGACAGACCTCCCGAAACTCGCCGGCATGCGTGGAGTCGCCGACCTCACCGTCGAGGACAACTACCTCCGGTCGCACCGCCAACGCCGAGATCGCGGCACCGAAAGCCGCGCGGGTGGCGACTTTCTCGCCGATCTCCCAGGTGGGGAGGGTGACGGCGACGTCCGGGTCGGGGACGATCGCCGATGTGCCGGCTTCGGGGACGGCGGTAGTGATAGTCAACCCGTTCACGCCACCCAGAGCAGCGATAGCCCGCTCCGCCATCTCCTGCGGCAGGGCCTTGCCGTGCCAGCCGTTTTTGTCTTCAATCTCGGGCACACCTTTACCTTTGATCGTGCGGGCCAAGACCACCGTCGGCTGCTCCGGATGGGACCGGGCCTCGGTCAGTGCCGCGTCGATCGCGGCGACATCGTGTCCATCGATCACGAGAGCACGGGCGCCGAACGCTTCGACCCGTTTGGCATACTTGTCCATGTCCCATTGCAGCTCGGTAGGACCGTCCTGGCCAAGCCGGTTGACGTCGACGATGGCCGTCAAGTTGCCGAGATTGTAATAACTCGCCTTGTCGATCGCCTCCCACATGGAGCCTTCGGCCATCTCGCTGTCCCCGCAGAGCACCCACGCCTGGTATGGCAGCTTGTCCAGGTACCTTCCGGCAAGACACACCCCGACCGCATCCGGTAGGCCCTGTCCGAGAGAACCGGTCGCAACATCCACCCAAGGCAGGATAGGCATCGGATGCCCCTCAAGACGAGAACCGAACTGGCGGTAGGTGTTCACCAACTCGTCCTCATCCACGACGCCCACCGCACGGTACATCGAGTACAACAACGGCGAAGCGTGCCCCTTCGAAAAGATCAGGTGGTCATTGGTCGCCTGCTGGGCGTTGGCCCAGTCATACCGCAGGTGCCGAAGAAGCAGGACCGACATCAGATCGGCCGCAGACAACGACGAGGTCGGATGCCCGGAACCCGCCCGGGTGCTGCAGCGGATGGAATCCACCCTCAACTGGGTCGCCAGCGCACGCGAAAGATCCACCTGTTCGGTGCCCATCTTCGAGGTGTTCGGAGTGTGAGTCGTGGCCATGTTAACTGTTCCTTCGTCCCGTACGTCGGTAAAGAAATCAATGCAGTACCCGTGATGATAATCCGCACAACATGGCTTTGCCACAGTGCACTTCAGATGAGTCCCGTCGTGACATTGATCTGAACCGCTCGTGAGCGCAGACTACAAGTCAGAGCGGAAGCGGGCATTGTCATGGTGGACAGGATCGGCGACATCTGGGGTACCAGGACGCCCTTTGCCCGAGGCGAGAAATGGCCGGTGCGCGTCGATCAGAAGTTGGCTGATGGCCTCGGCGACGACGACGTTGATCGCTGGGTGCAGTCGGCCTGCACGCTATGCAGCAATGGCTGCGCGTGCGACATCGCGGTGAAAGACGGGCGGATGGTCGGCGTGCGCGGCCGCGCCGTCGACATCGTCAATCATGGGCGACTCGGGCCGAAGGGCCTTTTCGGCAGCTGGCAGGGCATGTCCAATGGCGACCGGCTGACTCGTCCGCTCATCCGGATCGGTGGCGAGCTGGTCGAGACTGACTGGGACACGGCCATGTCCCGGATCGTCGAGCGAAGCAGGCAGCTTTTGGCGGACAAGGGACCGCTGAGTCACGCGTTCTATACCAGCGGCCAACTGTTTCTCGAGGAGTACTACGCGCTGGCGATTCTTGGCAAGGCCGGCATCGGCACTCCGCACATGGATGGCAACACCCGGTTGTGCACGGCGACCGCCGCCGCGGCGATGAAGGAGAGCTTCGGCGCGGACGGCCAGCCCGGCAGCTACGTCGACATCGACGAGTGTGACGCAATGTTTTTCTACGGCCACAACATGGCCGAGACCCAAACGGTGCTGTGGGCGAGGATGCTAGACCGCATCGCCGGGCCGGACCGGCCGCGCATCGTCTGCATCGACCCGCGCGAGACCGAGGTGGCACGATTCGCGGACGTGCACCTCGCGGTGCGTCCGGGCACGAACCAGGCGATGATGAACGGCCTGATCCGGGAACTCTTCATGAACGGATGGATCGATGAGGAGTACATCGCGGCGCACACCATCGGCGTCGACAAATTGCGGGCCGTGGTGGAACCATGGACCCCGGAGGCGGTAGCGGACACCTGCGGTGTCTCCGCCGACGACGTGCGGGAGGCCGCGCGTATCTTCGGCACGAGCGAGCGGGTGCTCTCCACCGTTTTACAGGGCTTCTACCAGTCGGCGCAGGCGACCGCAGCATCCTGCCAGGTGAACAATATGCACCTGCTCCGAGGAAAAATCGGCACCGCGGGGAACGGGGTGCTGCAGATGAACGGCCAGCCCACCGCACAGAACAACCGAGAGTGCGGGGCGGACGGGGACCTTCCCGGATTCCGCAACTGGGAGAACCAGGAGCACGTCGCCGAGCTCGCGACACTGTGGGACATTGATATCTCGGTCATTCCGCACTGGGCACCCCCGACCCATGCAATGCAGATCTTCCGCTATGTCGAGCAGGGCAGCATCGAGTTCCTCTGGATTTCGGCGACGAACCCGGCGGTCTCGATGCCGCAACTGGCTCGCATCCGCGGCATCCTCGGCCAGGAAAGCGTCTTCCTGGTCGTGCAGGACCTGTATCTCACCGAGACGGCGAGGTACGCCGATGTCGTGCTGCCTGCCGCGGGCTGGGGCGAGAAGACAGGAACCTTCACCAACGTGGACCGTACGGTGCATCTCTCCGACAAGGCCGTCGAGCCGCCCGGTGAGGCAAGGAGCGACCTCGACATTTTTCTTGACTACTCGGCACGGATGGATTTCCGCACGAAGTCGGGCGCGCCACTCCTCGACTGGGCGGGGCCCGAGGATGGCTTCCGCGCCTGGCAGGACTGCAGCCGCGGGCGCCCGTGCGACTACACCGGCATCAGCTACGAACGACTTCGCGGGGGAAGCGGCATTCCCTGGCCATGCAACGACGAGCATTCCGACGGAACGGTTCGACTCTATGGTGACGGCGTCTTCCGCACCGAACCCGACGATTGCGAAACGTTCGGCCATGACCTGCTCACCGGCGCGACGGTCGGCGAGCAGGCGTTCCGTGCGCTGGAGACCCACGGTCGGGCCCTCTTCAGGGCTGCAGCCTACGCGCCACCACACGAAGAGCCGGATGCCGACTACCCGTTGCGATACACGACCGGTCGCACGGCCTACCAGTTCCACACCCGTACTCGAACCGGTCGCGCCCGGCAGTTGAACAATGCCGCACCGTCGGCGTGGATAGAGGTCTCGGTGCCGGATGCTGGCCACCTCGGCATCTCGGAGGGCGACCTTGTCCGGGTCACCTCCCGCCGCGGCGAACTCGTCCTGCCCGCCCGCGTCGGAAATGTGCGCGAGGGAACAGTATTCGCCCCGTTCCACTACGGCTACTGGGATTCCGGTCGGTCCGGCCCCGACGGCCAACCCACCGCAGCCAACGAACTGACGGTGACCGAGTGGGATCCGGTATCCAAGCAGCCCCTGTTCAAAAACGCGGCCGTGCGTGTGGAAAAGATAGCGGACGGTGCAGGGCCGTCCCCCGCCCCAACCACCGCCGCATCCCGACCCGCGGATCCCCGCGGCGTGCCGGTCACCGACGGCGGTGGTGACGCGGAGGCGCACGAATCGATACCCCCGATTGAGCCGCCTACCGTCGCAACCGGGCAGGGAAACTGATGCTGTTACCCGTGTACCTCGGCATGCTGGCGACGGCCGAGCATTCCCTCGCCGACTCATTCCGCCAGGTCGCGGCAGAACACGGCAACGAACCGGACGTACTACACCTCTGCGAGGCCCTCGCCGCGCAGTGCGACCAGCACGAGAAGGCGCTCGCCCCCGCAATCGGCCGCTATGGCGAGCGGCCCGACGACGAACCGGAACGACTCCATGCCGACGCGGTTCTGTCCAGCCGCAGCGGCCCCATCGGCTTTCTTCGAGACCTGCAGGACGTCTACATTCTGGCCAGCCTGGTCGACGTCACCTGGACCGTGGTCAAACAGGCCGCCCTCGGGCTCCGCGACAGTGAACTCGTCGAGATCATCACCCGATGTGAGGGGCAGACGAAGGTGCAACTCGACTGGCTTAGCACCCGCATGAAACAGGCCGCCCCGCAGGCACTCATCGTGGCACGCTGACGACGACGCAGCCTGGCGGCCGCGACCGCGACCGCTACAACGAAGTGCGCCAGCGTTGCGGCCAGCGTAGTGCCCCAACCGACAGAAGCACCGATCGTTTCCGGCCTGCGTGGCTGCTTCGTATCCGCCGGCGGCGACGAGCGCCGGGACAGTAAGTAAAAACGAGAGCCGGGTTGCGGCGACATGCTCGAGGCCGTGGAATACTTTTGCGCTGATCGTCGCGACCGACCTTGACCCACCCGGAATTGACGCGATGCATTGGAGGAGCCCGGTCGCGATCGCGTCATTTAGTAGGATCTGCTGTTTCGACCGATTCTGGTGAGCGGCCCACTCCGCCCACCACATCACTACGATCCAGCGGAGCAGTCCCTCGACATCGACCCAGAGATGTGCCGACCGATGATCGAGAAGGCATCCTCACTGAGTCCAGGCGATCGGTTGTCTGCAGGGCCGGTGCGGAGTACCGTAGTAGTGCTACCGCCAACGTCGGAAGAGGGTGTTGAAATGGGCTTTGATCAGTACCACGAACCTGCTGGGGAGCTGTCCGCGCAGACCCGCACCTTCGCCCGGATGTGCGCGAACCTGACCGAAGAAGCTGAGGCCATCGGGTGGTATGAGCAACGCATTTCGCTGGAGCCCGATGCCACCTCCCGCGCCATCATGGAGGACTCGCTGGGTGAGGAGTTCAAGCATTTCAGCATGGATCTGGAGTTCCTGATGCGGGCCAAACCGTTGTGGCGCGAGACCGCCCGCGGCATCCTCTTTCAGGATGGTGACATTGTTGAGAATGGTGAACGATCGGAAGCTGCGGCTGCTGAAAAACATGGTCGGGCTTCCGATACGCCCGGCGGGGTAGGTTCGATCTCATCCTTAGGAATCGGCAGACTGAAGCGAGCAGAATCATGAGCATGAACCATTTACTGCGGACCCTCGCTCCGATTTCTCATGACGGCTGGCAGCTGCTAGATAAAGAAGCGAAGGAACGTCTGACTGTGACGCTCGGTGCGCGGAAGGTCGTGGATTTCTCGGGCCCTCACGGGTGGTCATACTCGTCCACCAACCTGGGGCGGACCGAAGCTGTGGCAGACGTCCCCGTCGTCGGCATCAGTGCATGTCGCCGTGAGGTGTTGCGGTTGACTGAGGTACGGGCCGAGTTCATCGTTTCCCGCAGGGACCTGCTTGACTACGACCGAGGTGCTGCGGATCCGGATCTGCGAGATCTCGACAGGGCAGTCATGCGCATGGCCAGCACGGAAAATATTGCCGTCTTCCACGGCTGGGAAAGTGCGGGCATCACGGGCATCACGGAGTCATCCCCGAATGCTGCCATCGAACGGGTAGAGGACTTCAACGACTATCCTCGACGGGTGGCCCTGGCCGTCACGGCGCTGCTCAGGAATGGTATCAGCGGCCCATATGGGCTTGCGCTGGGTCCCAATGACTACACGGCCGTAATCGAGACGAGCGAGCACGGCGGTTATCCCCTGTTGGACCACCTGCGCCAAATCCTAGGAGGCCCGATCGTGTGGGCCGCCGGCGTTCGCGGCGCGGTCGTCCTGAGCTTGCGCGGCGGGGACTTCCTCTTCGAATCCGGCCAGGACCTCTCTCTCGGTTACGACTATCACGACGGCGAAGCGATTCACCTGTACCTTGAGCAGTCGTTCAGTTTCCGGGTCGCCACACCCGAGGCCGCCGTCGAAATGGTCGGCGAGTAGCCCAGTTTTCGGGTGGACGGACCGGAAGGAGACACCGATGAACCACAATTTCAACGGTGGTGACCGGGCAGGTTAAAAATTTCGAGGCCGGTCAGATCGCCAGCAAAATCAGCGGGGTACACACGAAAGACACCGAGTACAAGGGCCACCTGCACCACTGCACCGAAGAGGATGGGACTGCCCCCGGTTTGGTTGATTCCTGACCTGTGGAGATTCGTCTTCGCTGGAAGGATGTCATCATGCCCGAGCCCTACCCGCCCGAGTTCCGCCGCGATGTCGCGGTCGCCCGGAAGCACGAAGCCCCGCTGAACCAGATCGCGAGAAACTTCAGGATCTCCGAGTCCTGTCTCGCGAACTGGCTGAAGAAAGCCGACGTCGAAGAAGGCGTCAAGCCCGGCGTAACCGAGAAGGAGTCCGTCGAGCTGGGGGATGCGAAGAAGCGCATTCGGCTGCTCGAGCAGGAAGCCGAGGTCATGCGCCGTGCCGTCGCCTATCTGTCCCGGGACGTCAACCCAAAATGATCTACCCGCTGGTCCTTGAACTTGCCGTCGACGGTGTCCCCGTCACGGTGACCTGCCGGGTGTTGCGCTTCTCCAAACAAGCGTTCTACCAATGGAAGCGCGACCCCATCTCCCAGCGCGACTGGGACGACGCCCACCTCACCAACGCCGCCTGGGATATCCACGGAGACGACCCCGCGTTCGGCTACCGGTTCATCTCCGACGAGCTCGGCCAGGCCGGCCTCACCGCAGGTGAGAACCGGGTCTGGCGGCTGTGCTCGCAGCAACGGCTCTGGGCCGCGGGGTCGATGGGCGCCTACCTAGTGTCAGTCGCCGGGCTCATTGCGGCAGTGTCCGTGATGCGCGCCTTCGAACTGGGCGGCGGGACGGCCGCACCCGAAGCGATGGTTCTGCTCATCGTGGTACTGACGTTGCCGTTATCTACTGCTTACTATGTCGTCGGTTCACTGGGTTCATCGCAAATGTCCGGGCCAGCAGAATTCGCCGTCGAAGCATTGACCATGAGCGCGGCGTTGTACTACCTGGGATTCTTCCTCTTGGCTGCGATCAATGCTGCCATCTTCAGATGGATAGTGATCAGCACTCGCCGACGGCGGGCGGAAGCTCAGTCTGATTCCTGACGGTCGACCGACGCGGTAGGGCCCGTGGATCCAGCGCGAAGCAGTGGCCTGGCGAGGACAAGCCCGCAAACCAGGCCAGCGAGGGCAACAGGGAAAGTCACCAAGGCGCTGAGGTGCGGGAGCAGAGAACCTCCAAAAAACAAGGTGAGGCCGCCGACAAGGACAGCCGGGGCTGCGACGAGGGCGAAGGACCAGATGGGGGCGTGCATCGACCGAGCCCAGACCGCGGCCCCGACGAGGGCGACCGAACCCACGAGAATGAGAATCTTCCCCACACGATCGCGTTCAAGAGCCCCACCGGTTGGCTCAAAATAAAACGCATTATCGAGACCTGTCCCCAACAGGACCAGCCCGACGAGGATGAGCGCGGACCATGCGACCAGGGCGGCAACCCAGAGTGAGAGGCGGACCCAACTGGCTGTCATCGCTCCACTCATTTCTGTTGTAGGCATGTGCGGAACGTGAAATGCGCTTCTTGAAAGCCGCAGGTCGTCGAGTGTCACCTCGTCAGGTTCCCCCCAACTGGCCTCAACTCACCCTGACACGTAGGGGAGCGGTCGCGACCGTTGCCCGCGAGCTCGGTGTTAACGAGGCCACTCTGGGCCGGTGGGTGAGCGCGTTCAAGGCTCGCAACGAGACCGGGCAGACTGAGGTGACGGAGACTGAAAGGGCCGAGCTGCTGCGGCTTCGGAAAGAGAACGCGGACCTGAAGATGGACAGGGCCTTTCTAAAAAAAGCGTCCATCTTCTTCGCCCAGGAAGCGTCGGATACGAACGGCAAGCGTTCGAACTGATGCTGGCGGAGAAGACCAACTTCACCATCACCCGCATGGTCCGCTTCCTCGAAGTTTCCCGGTCGGGCTACTACGCCTGGGTTGGCCGGCCGCCGTCGCCGGCGTCGATTCGGCGGGTGCATATCGAGCAGAAGGTCACCTTCTTCCACGGTGATTCCGACGAGGTCTATGGGGCCCCGCGGATCTTGGCTGATCTCCGCGCGGACGGGGAGATCATCTCTCGCAAGACCATCGCCGTGACCATGCGACGACTCACGTTGACGAAGCAACACAACACTCACGGGGACGTAGCCGTACAAGCTCGGCGCCTCCTCCCTGCCTCTAACACATCGAGGCGGCGCTGAGCGCCGCCCGGGCTTCGCACCCGTGCATGTCCAGGCAGTACGCGCATCCATTGATCTGCGACGCGCGAATTTTCACCAGCGCCGGCAGAGCTTCACCCAGGCTTCCCGCATGGATGTATTTCTCTAGGGCGAACATCGGTTTCTAGGCCTCGGGATCGACATCACCGACGGAGAGGCGTTGCTCAACTGACATTGTCGTTACCTTTCTGTCAGTGTTCATGGTGCTTGTACGTAGAGCGACCGCTATTGCGCATGTCGTCCGATGAAGTCATCGATCAGATGCGCAACGGAGTCCAGCTGCTCATCCAAGGCGAAGTGCCCGGTGTCAAGCAGGTGCAGTTCAGCAGCGGGAAGATCATCGAGGTATGCTCGTGCGCCTGCTTCAGAGAAGAACTGATCGTTGCGCCCCCAAGGCACAAGCATGGGGGGCTGATGTTCGCGCATCCACGCTTGCCACGCTGGATACAACACGACGTTGGACTGGTAGTCATAGAGCAGGTCGAGCATGATCTGGTCTCGCCCGGATTGATCGAGCCAGTGCTGATCCAAAGTCCATGAGTCAGGATCGACGAGCTCTGGGTGCGCGGTCCCTTCGAGATGCTGGGAGCGCGTCGCCTCCGCTGTTAGCGCTCCGCGGATAGCGGTCTCCACCCCCTCTTGATCTGCCCAGTACCGAACCACAGACTGCATATTCGGCCCCAGCCCCGCCTCGTAGGCGTTGCCATTTTGCGCGATGACCCCCTGTATCCAATCCGGATGTCGCGCCGCGATGCGATACCCGATAGGAGCGCCAAAGTCGAAAACGTACATGAAGAACGCGTCAATGTTAAGGGTCACCAGAAACGCTTCGACGACCTCGGCAATGTGATCAAAAGAGTAAACAAAGTCGCCGCCGCCGGTGCTCGAGGCAGGAGCGCTACTGTAACCAAACCCCGGATAATCCGGTGCGATGAGATGCACCCGGTCGCTGAGCCGATCCATCAGGCGCGCGTACTGGTGCGACGCAGCAGGGAAACCATGCAAAAGCAGGAGCGTCGGCCCATCCGCCGGACCCGCTTCCCGATAGAAGATCTCCAACCCATCGACTGTAACGGTGCGATGCCGCACCCCCGTGAGCTGATCAGTTTCCGTGGTGAATTCGGCCATACTGTCCTCGTTTCGCCTGCTTGTAACTACAATTCAGACTTTCACCCGCGGTACTTCATGTCAACACGCCCACAAAGTGGTGCCATTTTCGCCCTCCCAGACGAGATAGAAGATGACCACGTTTACGCCCCAACTCACCTCTACCCGGACTGCGGCGTATACCGTAATCGACCTCACAACTGACACGCGAGCCACCGACCTGATGTATGGCCTTGACCCCGGTTGGTGGACACCTCACAAGAGAGAATATTTATCATTGAAAACACACGCCGGGAGTTCACTCCTGAGTTCAAAGACGAGGCCGTCAAGCTGGTGATCAACACCGGTCGGCCCGTGTTCAAGGCCAGCCAAGACGCCGGTGAGGGCGGGGTCACGGAGACGGAGAAGGCCGAACTGCTGCGGCTGCGCAAAGAGAACGCCGACCTGAAACTGGACCGGGCGTTCCTAAAAAAAGCCTCCCTCTTCTTCGCCCAGGAAGCCTCGGATACGAACGCCAAGCGTTCGCACTGATGCTGGTGGAGAAGACCAACTTCAGTATCGTCCGCATGGTCCGCCTCCTCGCCGTGTCCCGGTCGGGCTACTACGCCTGGCTGGGCCGCAGCCCATCTGAGAGGGCGGTGCGGCGGGAGAACATCGAGCAGAAGGTCGCGTGGTTCCACAGCGACTCAGACGAGGTCTACGGGTCCCTGCGGATCCTCGCCGACCTCCGCGCCGATGGCGAGATCATCTCCCGCAAAACCGTGGCCAGCACCATGCGCCGCTTGGGTTTGGTGGGC
>NZ_SOHB01000026.1:81633-99897 GCF_004403055.1 Cryobacterium sp. TMT1-19 | reverse complement strand
GGCCCAGCCGCACCCAGCCGCACCCAGCCGCGCGCAGCCCGGCCCAGCCGCACGCAGCCGCACCCAGCCCCGCCGCACCCAGCTGCGCCGCGCCCAACCCAACCGAACCCAACCCAGCCCCGCCGCACCCAGCACCTCGCCGACCGGGAAGGCCGACGGCATCCGCTACCTGAGGCGGCTGAAGGACTCCACCTTGCGCACGTCCCCGGCGATCAGAATGACGTCGTCGGCCTCCAACGTCGTGTCAAGGGTCGTGTAGCTCCAGCCTTTGCCGGGGCGGTTGAATGCCGTGACGGTGATCCCGTGGATGGTGCGCACGCTCGATTTTCCGAGCGGCACGCCGATGATCTCCTGCGGCGGGTTCGTCTTCACGAGGGCGAAGTTCTCGTCGATCTCGATGTAGTCCTGCATCACCCCGCGCACGAGGTGGGCCACCCTTTTGCCCATGTCCTTCTCGGGGTAGATGACGTGCTTGACGCCGATCTGGCGCAGGATCTCACCGTGTGGGTCGCTGACCGCCTTGGCCCAGATATTCGGGATGCCCAGCTTGAGCAACAGGCTCGCGGTGAGGATGTTCGCCTGGATATCGCCGCCGATCGCGACGACCGCGCTGCTGAAGTCCGGCACCGAGAGTTGGCGGAGCGTCTCCTCTTTGGTCGAGTCGGCGCGCACGACGTGGGTGAGCAGGCCGTTGTGCGCCTGCACGATCTCCTCGTCTCCGTCGATGCCGAGCACCTCGCTGCCGCTGGCCATCAGCTCGAGTGCAAGGGCGCTGCCGAACCGACCCAGGCCGATCACGACGATCGCATCCTCTTCGGCCATACGCGCAGGCTGCTGGTGCCCGAACAGGGAAAATTTAGCCAATGATGGGCCTCTCTTTCGGTAATTCATACCCGGTGGGGCGGTCCCGCAGGGCGAGCGCCGAGGCGAAGGCGATGGGACCCAGACGACCGATGAACATGAGCAGCATCAGGATGATATGACCGGCCGGGGGCAGACCCGCGGTGATCCCGGTGGAGAGCCCCACCGTGCCGAACGCGGAGATCGCTTCGAACAGAAGGGCATCGAGGCCGATATCGGTGATCAGCATCAGGGCGACCGTGGAGACCGTGATCACCGCAACCGCCAGGAGCACGATGGTGATCGCCTGACGGTGCACGGCCCGGGAGAGGCGCTTGCCGAAGACGTTCACGGCCACCTCGCCACGGATTTCGGTCAACAGGATGAAGAACAGCACAGCGAAGGTGGTGATCTTGATGCCGCCGGCGGTGCCGGCCGGGCCTCCGCCGATCAGCATGAGCACGTCCATGCCGAGCAGGCTCGCGGAATCCATCGCCCCGATGTCGAGGCTGTTGAACCCGGCCGTGCGCGTCTGCACCGATTGGAAGAATCCCACCAGGAGTTTGCTCGGCCAGTCCAGCGGTCCGAGCGTGCCCGGGTTGTTCCACTCCACGCCGGTGATGTAGACGGTGCCCGCGACCAGAAGTGTGATCGTTCCGGCCAGCACGATGCGGGTGTTCATCGACCACTTCAGCGGGTTCCGGAGGTGCTTGCGCAGCTGCATGATCACCGGGAAGCCCAGGCCGCCGAGGATCACGGCGGCGGCGATGGGCAGGCAGATGAACGGGTCCGTCGCATAGGAGATGAGGTTGTCGCTGAACAGGGCGAAGCCCGCGTTGTTGAACGAGGACACGGAGTGGAACACGCCGAGCCAGATGGCCCGGCCCGGCGCTTCGCCGTACCCGATCCAAAACCGCAGGCTCAGCAGCACCGCCACGATGAACTCCACGATCAGGGAGATGCGCACGACGCCGAGAACCAGCCCGCGGACATCCTCGAGCCCGAAGCTCTTGACCTCGGCGGCCGCCGTCATGCGGGACCGAAGGGACATCTTGCGGATCACGGCGAGCCCGATGACCGAGGCGAACGTCATGATCCCGAAGCCGCCGACCTGGATCAGGGCCAGGATGATGACCTGGCCGAACGGCGTCCAGAACGTCGCGGTATCGACGACGGTCAGCCCGGTCACGCAAACGGCCGACGTGGCCGTGAAAGCCGCGATCAGGAACGGGGTGCCGCCGGGGCCGGGCGTCGCGATCGGGATCATCAGCAGCACCGTGCCGATCAGGATGGCGGCGGCGAATCCGGCGACCACGACTTGCGCCGGATGCAGCCGGGCGCGCGGCACGCGCGGACCGCTTCTTCGGAGAGACAAGGATGGCACCCGCTCACTATACGGTTCACGGGCATCCGTCGTCTGTTCCGGTTTCGACACGGCACCCCCCCTATCGGTGACTGCCGCACTCACGCAAAATCCGAGATAATCTGTGTACACCGGCGAGGGGGAACCAAGGGTGAGATTCAACGGGGGTGTGCGTATGCACACGCACGCATTGCGGCCTCACGGCCGGTTGCTGATGCAGTCGGGGCTTTCCGTCCTGGCCCTTGTCGCACCCATCTCCGCCGTGCTCTTCTGGCTCAGCATCCCCAACGGCACCTGGCGTCCGGTTGCCATCGCCCAGGTTGTGCTCCTGAGCATCTGCGGCCTTGCCTATCTCGCCTACACTCGCACCATCATCCGTGTCGATGCCGAGGGCATCTCGGAGCGCGGCTTCATGGGCCTGGTCAAGGACTTCTCCGCGGACGAGATCGGCAGCATCGTGCTGCTCGACCTCTACCGGAGCGGGGCGCTCGACACGCAGCCGCAGCTCTTCGTCACCGGCACCGACGGCCGACTGCTGGTGCGCATGCGCGGGCAGTACTACTCGCGCGGCGCCATGGACACGGTGGTCGATCAGCTCGGCGTACCCATGGTGCGGGTGCCCGAACCGATGACCCTGCAGGACCTGAACCGGGTGCGCCCCGAACTGCTCTACTGGTTCGAGCGACGCTTCACCCGGCGCGGGGAGTAGCGTCGCGGCATCCGCTCTTCGCGCTCTGCGAATCACGGCTCAGCGAGTGCGCCGTTTCCGGGTCGCGCGCACGATTGCGTCAATGGAGTCCAGGACGGAGAACAGCAGCACGACGACCACCACGATGGCCGTGACGACCCCGACGCCCTGCGGCCAGCCGACGGCATCGAAATAGTCCGGGTTGAGCAGCCGGCCGCTCGCCGTGAGCCAGACCGCTGGAACGACGAAGAGAACGTCCAGCACGATGGTCGCCATCGCATTCGACACCGACCATCCCGTGTAATACGCGAACAGGTGAAAACTGATGCTGACAGCGGCATAGAAAAGTGCGATATAGAACGCCCCGGATGTCCACAATTCCGTCGCAATCGGACCGATGAGTGCGCTGTCCCGCCCCTCGACCGCACCCACCGTCTGCAGCCAGATCAGCACGCTGGCGATGATCACGAGAAAGCTGATTCCGCCGACGAGCTCCGTGAAATAGCCGCGCTTGTCCAGGACCTCGGGCAGGGATGCCGGATCCCAGACCACTGTGCGCCTTGACCGCATCGCCGATGTGCGCTCGATGATCGCGAAGATCACCGTCGTGAAGAACGCGATCGACATGGCCGTCTCGATTGCGCCGGTGACGGCGACGCCCACCGTTTCACCAGCCGACGAGCCGGCGACAAAAGTGACGATGCCGCTGAACAGGAACCAGATCGGCACCACGGTCGAGAGCAGCACCGTGAGCACGCGCACGTAGTCGAAGTAGAGATCCGGTCCCACGAGGTAGGTGGGCTTCTCCGAGTACCGGGCGGCCAGCCGGCGCGGTGCGCCCAACTCGGCGAGCACGGTGTGTTCGGCGGCCACGGCATCCGTACCCGCCTCCAGGCGATCCTCGATTGCGTCGGCGATCAGGGTGCGCAGTTCGGCTTCAATGTCAGCACGCTGCCGCGCAGGCAGGCCGCGCAGCGCTTCGGTGACGAAGCGGTCGGTGAGGGTGGACGGGGTGAACGGGGTGGTCATGATGTCTCCGTGAGGGATCGGAATGCCATGTTCAATTCGTTCCAGTCGGTGGTGAGGGTGGCGGCGAGACCCACCCCCTCCTCACTCGTGACGTAGAACTTGCGCGGTCGGGACTCGTCGGTGTTCCACTCGCTCGTGAGGAGACCCTGCTTCTCCAGGCGCCGCAGCAGAGGGTACAGGGTGTTGGCATCCACCGCGAACCCCTGGGATTCGAGGGCCGTAAGCAGGGCGTAGCCGTAGTTGGGCTGCATGAGCAGCACCAGGCAGGCGAGCACGATGGTGCCGCGCCGCAACTCCTGCCGGTGGGTGGCGAGTTCTTCTTCGTTGAGCACTTGTACACATTAGTGTGCGTCACACACCCGCAAGGGCCCGGTCGTGCGCCGCCCGCTCCCTGGAGCGGGTCCAGTATGCCGCGAGGACGACAATGGCCAGCAGCAGCGTGATCTCGATCGCGGAGAAGAACAGGTAGACCGGCGTGGGCGGTGTGCCGAGGAACAGCGTGGAGACCTGAACCGCGGCCATAACAGATGCGGCGCCCACATTGATCCAGCGGTTCAGTCCGTGCCGCACCACGCGAGCGAGAAGAACCATCGCGATGGGGATCTGCATCAGCACCCCGGCCGCGACCAGCTTGCCGGGTGTGAAGGGCCCGCCGCCAAGGGTGCCGGTCTCGAGGTCGACGAGGTGTGCCGGGTCGTAGAGTCCGAGCACGTCGCAGTAGAGGTAGTTGAACAGCAGAACGATCCAGAGCGTGGAGAGCAGCACGGGCCGCGGGAGTGGAGTGAGCAGCATCATGGGATCGGATCCTTTCCGAGGGTTGGTGTGTGGGGATTTGGTGTTGTCGGGTTTCGGTTTTGCAGGCCGCACTGTACTGTGTATCACACACTATAGTGTTACACCAGAAAGGGTGCCATGAAAGCGATCATCCAGCGGGCCTACGGCGGGCCCGAGACCCTCGAGTACACCGATGTCCCCATGCCGGTGCCCCGTGCCGACGAAGTGCTGATCCGCGTCCACGCGGCATCCGTGAATGCGGCCGACTGGCTGCTGATGCACGGCGAGCCCTATCTCGTGCGGCTCGCGTTCGGTTTGCGGGCACCCCGCATCGCGGTCCGGGGACGGGATGCCGCGGGAGTGGTCGTGGCCGTCGGCAGCGCCGTGCGACGCGTCGCCGTGAATGATGAGGTCTACGCGGAGGTCAATGCGGGCAGCTTCGCGGAATTCACGGTGGCGACCGAGAAGGTGGTTGCCCACAAGCCTGCCACGCTCACCTTCGAGCAGGCGGCGACGGTGCCGATCGCCGCGACCACGGCGCTGCAGGGACTCCGGGATGCCGCGAACCTGCAGCCGCGCGATCGGATTCTGGTCAACGGCGCATCCGGCGGGGTCGGATCGTTCGCCGTGCAGCTTGCGAAAGCCTTCGGGGCTGAGGTGACGGCCGTCTGCAGCACTCGGAACGCCGAGCTGGCCCGCGGCCTGGGCGCCGACCACGTGATCGACTACACCTCCGAGGATTTCACGGCCAAGGGTCGGCAGTACGAGGTGATTTTCGATCTCATCGGCAATCGCTCCCTGTCCGACTGCCGCCGCGCGCTCACCCCACGCGGAACGCTGGTGCTGTCCTCCGCTGCAGGCGGTCGTCTGCTCGGCCCGATCGGGCGCATCCTCGCCGCATCGGCCCTGGGAATCTTTTCGCGCCAGAGCCTCCGCCCGCTCGTGGCGTCGGCCAGCGCCACCGATCTCGATGTGATTCGCGAGCTGATCGACTCGGACAAGGTCGCCCCCCGGATCGAGACGACCTACCCGCTGAGCCGGACCGCCGACGCCCTGCACCACTTCGGCGAGGAACACACCCGAGGCAAGATCGCCATCTCGATCTGGGACGGAGTGACGGCTGGCCCGGAGTGACGGCTGGCCCGGAGTGCGTCGCCTCGTCTGGCACGGGGGCTGCGCTCCCGAACCAATTCGACGGAGATTTTGGCCGAAACGGCTGTTTTGGGGCGGAAAACCGGGTTTACGGGCAAAATCTCCGTCGAATTCGCGGGGCGCGCAGGGCCGACGGGGCGGGCAGGGCCGACGGGGCGGGCGAGGCTCAGTCGGGGGCCGGCCGGCGATCGGGGACATCCGGTGTGAAGATGTAATCGTTGTTCTCAGTGAGCTCGGGGCGCATCCCGCGAGACAGGTTGTTCTGGAACAGTGTCCGGGACTCGTCCCGGCGCCGGACGGCCTCGGCCGGGTCGTCGGCGCGCAGCCGCTCGAAGTCCACGTCAAGAGACAGCGAGTCGCTGCCCGACCAGACTGGGGGGAGTTCGCCGGCCAGTGCCCTGAGGGTGCGCGGAGAATCGAGTCGCCAGCGCACCTCGAACCGGTCACTCCGGTCGCTGCCGGTGATGACGTCGTCGAGCCGGCCGTAGAAATCCGGCAGGAAGCGCACCACCTCGGCGCCCAGCTTGACCAGGTTGAAGTGCGCGTTGCGGCGGATCAGCGGGTCGAAAGTCCAGCGCATGTCTGCGACGCCATGCTGCAGACAGAGTGCCCGCTGGAACAGTTTGAGCGCGTAGCCGACCCCACTGCCGCGCTGCCACGGCACGACCGCTGCCATGTGCGAGTGCAGGTGGATGCCGTCGGTCCAGCCGAGGAAACCGAGCGTCGCGCCGACCGGTTTGCCGGCCTTGGTCGCCACCATCACGGTGTTGCCGGCGAAGTCGAGCGCCAGGAGCATCGACCTGTCGGGGCTGTGGCCCACGCCCCAGGTGCGCTCGAACAGGCCGATCGCCGCGGCCAGGTCGCGGGGTTCAGCCTGCCGCACGGTCACCCCGGCAGCCTCGGCGGCTGCATCCGCGGCGGCCTCCGCCTGCCGCACGGCTTGCTGCAAAACCCCCGGCTCAACGCTCATGCGTCGAGTAGACCACACCAGGCCCGGTCCCCGGCAGCCGGCCACCGTGCTAATTCGACGGAGATTTTGCCCGGAAGACAGGTTTTCGGCCCCAAACCAGCTGTTATCGGCAAAATCTCCGTCGAATTGGTTCACGCACCGGGCCCGCACCGGGCCCGCACCAGGACAGCCGCGCGGCACGCTCCGGGCCCGCACCAGGACAGCCGCGCGGCACGAGCGCCCGCGCTAGTGTCCTCGACCCGAGACCACGTCCGCGACGGACGCGATCGGCGACGTCGTCCGCCGCCGGGTCAGCTCGGCATGGTCGGCCAGCGAGTAGGCGCGGTAGAGCGCGTGCACGGCGAGCCAGCGCAGCGGCTCCGGCTCCCAGTTACGCACCCGGTGGTTCACCCACGGCAGCCGGGTGAGGCCTGTGTCGTTGCCGAGGATCAGGTCGGTCAGCGTGCGCCCGGCGAGGTTCGTCGTCGCCACCCCGGTGCCCACATAGCCACCGGCCCAGGCCAGCCCGGTCGCCGGGTCCAGCCCCACGGTCGCCGCCCAGTCGCGCGGCACGCCGAGCACCCCCGACCAGGCGTGGTCGATCTGCGCGCCAGCCGTCGCCGGGAAGAACCGGGTCAGGATGCCTCGCAGCGCCTCCACCGTGCTCGCCGGAGTCCGCCCGTCGGAATCCGTCTGCGACCCGAACCGGTACGGCACGCCCCTACCGCCGATCGCGATGCGGTCGTCAATGGTGCGCTGCGCGTACATATAGGCGTGCGCCATGTCGCCGAGGGTCTCCCGGCCCGCCCAGCCGATGCTCTGCCAGACGTCCGAGCTGAGCGGCGCGGTCGCGATCAGCGACGAGTTCATCGGCAGCCACGCCCGGTGCAGTCCCTTCAGGCCCGCCGTGAACCCCTCCGTCGCGCGCACCACGAACTCCGCCTCCACGGCGCCGCGGTCGGTGATCGCCCGGTGCGGCGTGATCTCGCTGACCCGGGTATTCTGGAAGATCTCCACGCCGAGGCCCTCCACCACCCGGGCAAGCCCGGCCGCGAGTTTGGCGGGGTTGATGCGCGCGCAGTGCGGGTGCCACATCGCCCCGGTGGCACCGGCCACGTCGATACGGGCGCGCGCAGCCGCCGGGGAGAGGAGTTCGACATCCGTCATGTCCCAGGCCTGCTCCGACCGAGCGGATGCCTCCAGCCTTCGTTGCTGCGGCTGGTCGTAGGCCACGGTAAACTCGCCGCCCTTGACGATATCGGCGTCGACGCCCTCGGCCTCGGCGACCCGGATCACCTCGTCCACGGTCTCGTTCATGCCGGTCTGGAACCGGGCCGCCGCGTCCCGGCCGTGCGACTTCACGTACTGCTCGCGGCCGCCGGTGACCGAGTTGGTCAGCCAGCCGCCGTTCCGCCCTGACGCTCCGTAGCCGGCGAAGCGCTGCTCCACGATCACGATCCGAAGCGCCGGGGCCGCCTTCTTCAGGTAATAGGCCGTCCACAGCCCGGTATAGCCGGCACCCACGATGCACACATCGGCCGTCATCGGCCCGGGCAGCGGGTCGCGGTTGGCCGGCCGGCCGAGCTGGTTCCACCAGAAGGAGACATCACCATTGATCATTCCCGCACCGCTTTCGTTCCGACGGATGTTTCGCGCTCAGTCACAGCATCATCTCGCATCCGGCTCGGTCGGGCGGCAATCCAAATCCCGCCCTGCCGGGATTCGCGTCGCGCGGGTGGTACGCCGTTGCGCGGATGGCACGCCACGCGCGTAGCGGCGCACCACCCGCGCCGCGGCCGCAGCTATGCGCTCGGGCATCCGCCAGCGCCACCCAGCCCCCGAAACTCGAAGACAACCTCTCCGATTCACTCAGAGCTGTCCACCCTTCCTGGCACGTCGGAAGGTCGAGTGCGCGTCAGGACGCCAGCCGGTCCTCCATCCCCCAGGGCTGGCCGTAACCGCCCTCGGATTCGGGCGCGCTCATCAGGTCGAGGAACACCTTCGCATCGAAGGCCTCCTGGCCGAGCACGCCGATGCCGGTCCAGGTGCCGGCGGCCAGCAGTTCCAGGGCGATCACCGGGTTCAGGGCGGTCTGCCAGACCACGCACTGGGTGTCGTATTCGCGCATCGTCCACTCGTTTTCGGCGACGTGGTAGAGGTAGACCTCGCGCTGCAGGCCGCCCGGACCCGTGCCGGTGACCCACACTCCCGCGCAGGTTTTGCCGGTCATCCGCGGGCCGATCGTGGCCGGGTCAGGCAGGCAGGCGGCCACCACATCGCGTGGGGCGACCAGCGCCGGGCCGGACGCGCTGCGCACCCGCACCGGGTCGACCCGGTCGAGGCCGAGCAGGTGCAGGGTCTTCAACACGCCGATGAATTCCTCACCGAGGCCGTACTTGAAGGTGACCCGATTCGCGTCGAGCCAGCGCGGCATCAGTACCACCTCCTCGTGCTCCACGTTCACGCATTCGACCCGGCCGATGCCCTCCGGAAAGTCGAACATCTCCGGTTCACTGAACGGCTCGGTGGTGAACCAGCCGCGGTCCTTCTCGAAGATCAGCGGCGGGTTCAGGCACTCCTCGATCGTGGTCCAGATGCTGAAGGATGGCGCGAAGATCTCGTTGCCGGCGTCGTCGTGCACGACCAGGTTGGCACCGTCGCGCGTGCCGAGCTCCTCGATCTGCCGAAACAGGTGGTCCGAGGCGTAGCGGGCGAAGACATCCGAGAGCCCCGGCTCGACGCCCATGCCCACCAGGGCAAGGCGGCCGGCGGTCTCCCAGTCGGCGGCCTGCGCGAACTGGTCGTCGCCGAGCATGACCCCGGTCTGGCGGTAGGGGTCCGTGGGGTGCGGTTCGGACAGGCTCACGGCCATGTCGAGGTAGTCACAGCCGGCGGCGAGCGCCCCGGCGAACACCGTGGGCACGAACTTCGGCTCGACCGCGTTCATCACGTGGGTGGCGCCGTGCCTGAGCGCGACGGCGGCAACCATGTCCGGGTCGCCGGCGTCGATCTGCTCGGCGGAGAACCGGGCTGCCGCCGCGTGCCCGTGCTTCAGGCCGATTGCGACGATGGTGCGTTCCGCCCGGGCCAGGTCGTAGTCGCACACGATGACGTGCTCGAAGAACGTGCGCCTGGCGATGATCTTCGCGAACGCGTCTCCTACGCCGCCCGCCCCGACAAGGAGGATTCTCATGCGTCGACGCTACCCCGGGGCATCCGTCGCCGTCAGCCCCGCGCGTCGCCCTTCACCAATTCGACGGAGATTTTGCCCAAAACGCGCGATTTTGCCCCGGTTAAGGGCTCTACGCGGAATTTCTCCGTCGAATTCGCAAGGGCGACGGATGCTGCGCCGCCAGCTCGCGCTCCCCCTGGAGCTTCGCGGCGACCGGGGCCCACAGCAGCACGGCGACGGACGCACCGAGCAGCAGCCCGCCGATCGTATCCGTGAGCCAGTGTGCGCCCAGATAGGTGCGGCTGACCATCATCAGAACCGTGTAAAGGGCGCCGGCCAGCCAAACCCAGACGCGCGGGAAGAGGATTCCGAGACAGACCGCCATGGTCGCCGCATTGGCGACATGGCCGGACGGAAAGGATCCGAAATCTGACATGACCAGCATGTCTTCCGGCCTATCCCGACCGAACAGTGATTTGAGTACCTGCACCAGTCCCGAGCTCACGATCGTGGCAACCACGAAGTAGCCGGCCGCCCACGGCCGTTTGAGCAGCAGCAGCGCCACCAGGATCAGCACCGGGATCACGATCACGCCGGCGATTCCGGCACCGAGGTAGTTCATCGTGAGCGAGAGATACTCCCAGACGGGCGCCCGGTGCTCGAGGATCTCATCCATCCACTCGGCGTCGATCTCCAGCGGGCGGCCGTTGCCGCGCAGCACGATCAGGGCGCCGAGCCCCATGGCCAGCAACAGCGCTGCGGACCCGCTGACCAGAGGCCAACGGCGGGCGATGCGTCGGGTGGCGGGGGTGGCTGCGGTCTCGGGGGCGCGCTCGCTCATCATCTGTCCATGCTAGATCGGTGCGGGCGTGCGACTGCTCGGCCTAGCCATTTGCCGCGCATCTCCGGGGGCTTACTCAGGAGATCTGCGAAGCCGGTGGAGACGGATGCCGGAATCACGCGGCATCCGTCGTCACCTCGGCCTCGCCATCGGAAATCTCCTGAGTTAGCCACCGACGGCAACTGACGACGAAGGACTGACGACTGACGACTGAACACTGAACACTGACCACTGACCGGAGGCTGACGAATGCCGTTACCCGGCGCCCATCCGGCCTCAGTACTCCAGCGCGGGCACCGACCGGGGGCGCACGATGAGCCACAGGGCGAAGATCGACACGATGGCGGTGACGCCCATCACGGCGCCCATCGGAACCGCTGTCCCGACGCCGAGCACGCCGACGACCGGGGAGATCAGTCCGGCGACGCCGAAGTTCGCGGCGCCGAGCAGCGACGCGGCGGTTCCGGCCTCATGCGCGTGCGCGTTCAGGGCGATGACCTGCACGCTGGGTAGGGTGAAACCGCAAGCCGCGATGAAGAACCACAGCGGCACCAGGGTGCCCCAGAGTCCCGCGCCGGCGAGGTCGAGCAGCACGATGGCCGCGGCCGTGATCAGGAGCACCACGGTGGACACCGAGATGATCCACTGCGGGCCGATGTTGAAGCGGTGCATGAGTCGGGAGCTGAGCTGCACACCCATCACGATGCCGAGCGAGTTGACGGCGAAGAGCACGCCGTACTGCTGCGGGCTGAAATCGTAGACCTGCTGGAACAGGAACGACGACGCCGAGAGGTAGGAGAACAGACCTGTGAAGGTCATCGCCCCGATGATCGCGACGCCGACGAAGATCCGGTCGCTGAGCACCGCACGGTAGCGCTGACCGAGGGAACTGTGCCCCTTGGTGTGGCGCTCGGCATCCGGCAGAGTCTCGACGATCCAGAACGCGACGGCCAGGATCACGACCGCACCGTAGGCGGCGAGCACCCAGAAGATGCCGCGCCAGCTCATCACCAGCAGCAGCTGCGAGCCGATGACCGGGGCCAGCACGGGGGCCAGGCCGCTGATCAGCGCAAGGCGGGAAAGCATCTTCACGAGCGGCTTGCCGCCGAACAGGTCGCGCACCATCGCCAGGGCGACGACCGCGCCGGCCGCGGCGCCGAAGCCCTGCAGCAGACGGAAGACCCCGAGCCAGACGATGTCCTGGGAGAGGGCGGCGCCGACACTCGCCAGAATGTGGAAGCCGGTCGCGAGCATCAGCGGCAGTCGGCGCCCGACCTTGTCACTCCACGGGCCAACCACAAGCTGGCCGAACCCGAACCCGATCATGGTGCCGGTGAGGGTCAGCTGGATGGCGGCCGCCGATACGCCGAACTCACGCTCCAGGGTCGGGAAGGCCGGCAGGTACAGGTCGATCGTGAACGGGCCAAGCGCCGTGAGGGCGCCGAGCACGATGATGTAGACGAGGCGCTGGCCGCGGGAGAGGGCGTCCCCGGGATGCTTCGCGGTCGACCTCAGGTCGGCAGCGGTAATGACGGTGATGGCGGCGGTGCTCACGAAAGTATTGATCCTCGGTATCGATGGGGCTCTGCGTGCTGGTCTGATTTCGTTAGCGGCACCGCATCACGGGCGTCAGCACTAGCAGCGGAACACGGAAACGCCCTCACTGACAAGGCAACCACACCGGCACCTATTCCCCCATTCGCAGAACGCCGCGGAAGTTGCAGGAATCCGCCCGATCGTGCACCGGTCCACTGCCGGAAGCTGGGACCTACTCCGGGCCCTCGTTCTCGAGCGCCTGCGGCAGGTCCCGGTGGTACAGAGTCGCGATCGGGCGGATGCCCCGGGCCAGCAGCCCGTCGACGAGACGCCCAGAGAACGCCAGCCCCTTCTCGTTCGCCGGACCGCGGCCAGTCGGCTGGATGCGGGACCACGCAATCGAGAACCGGTAGGCGTGCAGACCGAGCGACACCATCAGATCGAGGTCTTCGTCGAGGCGGTGGCAGTGGTCGGAGGCCACGTCGCCGGTGTCGCCGTTCAGATCCTTGCCGGGGGTGCGGCTATAGGTGTCCCAGATCGACGGGCCGCGGTGCCGGCGCCCGGCCGCCGAGCTCGGAACGGTGTCGGCGAACCGTTGTGCACCGTGAGGGGGTCCGCCCGGCCGCCGGACTCGACCGGTCGGGGACCGTGACGTTCTCGGCCGGACCGTCCAGCGGGTTCGCGACCTCGATCGTACGCACAGCCTGGCCGCCCGGAAAACGGGGGTCAGCGTGTCAGCCAGGTCACCCGTGTACTCGGGGTGGCCGGCCACGGGAACCGGGCGCAGCGATGTGGCTAACTCAGGAGAACTGACGGATGCCGCGATCCGGGCCCCGGATTCCCGCGGCGCCCAGCCGCCGGCATCCGTTTTCTCCTGAATTAGCCCCAACCACCGCGGATCGACCGCGCGGGCGACGACTCGGTTCTCCGCACGGCGCTCACAGCCCCCTCACAGCCCCGCTGCACCTCCCCCGGAGACGGACCCTCTAACCTTGGAACCACCTGCCAGTCGCAACGAAACGGTGCATTAGTTCATGAGTAATGTCTACGGCAAGCCTGTCCCCCCCAAGAAGGATCGCCGCGAGATGGCGCGTGAAAGCGCCCGCCAGCTCCGCGAGGAGCAGCAGAAAAAGGAGAAGCGCAACCGCTGGCTTCTGCGCGGCGGCATCGGCGCCGGCCTGATCGCCGCTGCCGTGGTCGTGGCCCTCGTCGTGGTCGGCAGCCAGGGACCTGCGGCGCCGGGCCCGCTCAACATGGCCAGCGACGGCGTGCTGCTCGGCGGTGACGGCACCAACATCGTCCCGGTCGAGACCGTCTCCGTGGCCGCCGACGAGGACCCCATCGCAACCGACCCGACAACCCTCGGCGACACCGCCAACATCGTGGTCTACGCGGACTACCTCTGCCCCTTCTGCGGCCAGTTCGAAACCACGAACGGCGAGCAGATCGCCGGCTGGGTCGCCGCGGGCACCGCCACGCTCGAGCTGCACCCGATCTCGATCCTCGATCCGGTTTCGGCCGGTAGCAAGTACCCGACCCGGGCCGCGGCCGCCGTCGCGTGCGTCGCCAACTACGAGCCCGAGAACGTGCTCGCCCTGAACGCGGCCCTGTTCGCGAACCAGCCGGCGGAGAACACCGAGGGCCTGACCGACGAAGACCTGGTCAGCCTGGCCACCAGTGCGGGCGTCACCGACGAGAAGGTCGCCACCTGCATCACGGAGAACACCTTCGCCGCCTGGGTCGGCACCGCCACTCAACGCGCCCTCGACGGCCCTCTCCCCAATGCCGACATCGAGCAGGTCAAGGGCACGCCCACCGTGCTCGTCAACGGCGTCTCCTACCCCGGCGCCCTCGACGACCCGGCCGCCTTCGAGGCCTTCGTCACAGCGCAGGCCACCGCCGAGTAGCGCCTGGGGTTCGGGGCACCGCGAGGCGCCCCGGCCTCACCCCCGACGCCCCGGCCCCATCCCCGACGCCGCCCCACCCCCACGTGCAGTCGCGATCGTCTCTCGCACGAAGGACCACCATGCAGATCCACGGACAGACCGTCGACGCCCAGACCCGCTGCGTGCACTACCGTTCCGCGCTCGACGTCGTGGCGATCAGATTCTTCTGCTGCGGGCGCTTCTACCCGTGCTACCAGTGCCACTCCGCCGGTGAAACCCATGCCGCCCGGCTCTGGCCGGCCGACCTCTGGGCCGAGCAGGCCATCCTCTGCGGAGTCTGCCGCGGCACACTCTCGATCGCCGACTACCGGGCAACCACCGCGTGCCCTGCGTGCGGCGCCGCCTTCAACGACGGATGCCGCGCTCACGCCCATCTCTACTTCGACCTCCCGGCAACGCCGGCCTGAGCCGCTGCCGCACGAGCCCACAACCCACGGCAACCCCCACCACCACCATCGCAACCGCCGCCGCCACCGCTACCGCCACCCACTTCGGCACCCAGGATCCCGGGTGGGAACCAATTCGACGGAGATTTTGCTGCCCGTAGGCCGGTTTCGACGATTTCGGGGGTGAATCGGCAAAAACTCCGTCGAATTCGTTCGGGGCGGATGCTGCGGGCCAAGCAGGACAATGCCGCAGAACTGAACCGGCGAGGCGGCCTGAGCCGGGCACTTGCCGGCCTGAGCCGGGCCTTCCACCCCCGCACGGGCTCCCGCCGTCACGCAGCGACCCCCGCGCAGACCGCGCAAACCGCGCAACCGGCGCACCCCGAGCACCCCGAGGAACTTGCGCGCCCCTCGCGACTACATCGGGCCGGCGCGCTGCGACAGCCAGGCGTACGGATCCGTCGGGGTGATCCCGTCGATCAGGATCTCGAAATGCAGGTGCGGGCCGGTGCTCTCGCCGGTGCTGCCCACGTTGCCCAGGTGCGTGCCCACGCCCACGGACTGTCCCGCGGAGACCTGCAGCGAGCCGGCCTGGAAGTGCGCATAGACGCTGCTGACGAGCTGTCCATCGACGGTGTGGTCGACGATCGCGTAGACGCCGAAGCCGCCGTTGTCCGTGGCGGAGACCTCACGCACGACGCCGTCCGCAACCGCCTGGGCAGGTGCACCCTCGCCGGGAAGCATATCGAGCCCCTTGTGGAACGTCGAGCAGCCCCCGCAGGGTGCATCGCGCGAACCATAGGGATCGGAGAGGCGAACCGAGCCCGGGAAGGGCCACTGCACGGCTGCACCAGCGGCGGCCGGAGCGGCCGCATCGTCGGCACTCGGAACCGCAGCAGGGGCGGCAGGTATGGGCTCGGGCTTCGGCGCATCAGTGACCGTGAAACCGTCGCGCTGCACGGTGGCGGTGGCCGCCGCACTCGGCATCAGGCTCTGTAGCGACGCTTCGGCGGCGGAGGCATCAGGGGCGGCGGCAGCACGCGCGGCGGGATCGGGCTCGGCGGCATGCGCTGAGGCTTCCGCGGAGGCATCCGCGGGGGCCCGCACCGATGCTTCCACGGCGGCCGGCGGCAGCCAGCCGTAGACATCGAGTTCCGAGGCCTGTGCGGGAATGCCGAGGACCACCGTGAGCAGTCCGGCGAAAAGCATCGCGAATCCGCCGACGGCAGCCTGACGCGGGATCAGGGTGAATCTGGTGAGCCTGGGCAACCTGATGAGCCTAGGCGTCTGCATAGGCACCTTCCACCGAAACGCGGCAGGCAGGGAACAGGAGAAAAATGGGCATGGTGAGAGCTCTCGTCGGCGCGGTTACGCGGTTCGGGTGAGGGGGAGCCGGAACCTCACTCAGACGGAGAATGCGCTCACAGCGCAGAGCGATCCTACGGGGAACGACGCTCCCTCAGAGGAAGTGTCCAGGTGCGCCGCACGACGTGGGGCTTCGCGCACAAGAACTGAGGATATCTCGGTACCCTGAAAAAGCAATGGACTTGCGCAGATCGGTCACGGATGTTCCGGTCGGCTGCCCAGGATCGACGCCACACGCGATCGCCCAAAACCTCAGCCCCACAGCTTAGTCCGCACGCGCAGCACCGCAAACTCAGCACAGCAATCTCGGAGCCGCAAACTCTGCACCGCACCCGCAGAGCAGCACCCGCAGAGCCGCAAACGCAGAGCCGCAAACGCAGAGCCGCAAATTCAGAGCCCGAGCACCCGATCCGCCAGCGTCCCGAGCGCGCCCGGCACGAGTCGGTAGTACGCCCAGGTGCCACGCTTGTCGCGGGTCAGGATACCGGCATCCACCAGCACTTTGAGGTGGTGTGACACGGTGGGCTGACTGAGCCCGAGGGGTTCGGTCAGGTCGCAGACGCAGGCCTCCATATCGTCGTGCGCGGCCACCAGCGAGACCAGACGCAACCGGGCCGGTTCGGCCACGGCCTTCAGCAGCCGGGCGAGCCGCTCCGCCTCATCGGCGCCGATCGCCTCGCGCGCGGCAGGGGCGCAGCAGGCAGCGGCCGCGGCGGCGGCATCCGTCGCGCCATCTGCGACATCCGAAGCAACCGCGGCATCCGTCGCGAAATCCACGGCGACCGCAGCGGTCGACGCCTCAGGCACGGCACGGGTCTCGGTGAACGACATCTGAACAGTATCTCCCATAAATTGACATCCATCGATGCATTGGGGAAGACTCCCTATCGACACCTCTGATTTTATGTCCCACCCGCCGATCTTTGTCTTACCTGCTCACGGAGCCACATGCCCTTCCCCGAATCGACCACCGCCCGGCCCACCGCCCCGCCCACCGTGCAGCCGGCTGCCGCGCAAAACACCATCGCCCCGGCGCGGCTCGGGGCCGTCGACCGTCTCCTGCCGGTCTGGATCCTCGCGGCAATGGCCCTGGGCCTGCTGCTGGCGGTCGTCGCACCCGGCGTCGGCGACCTGCTCGCTGCGTTCACGATCGGCTCGGTCAGCGTGCCCATCGCGATCGGGCTGCTCGTGATGATGTACCCGGTGCTGGCCAAGGTTCGCTACACGGATGCCCGCGCAGTCGCCCGCGACCGCCGCCTCCTGGTCTCCTCGCTGGTGCTGAACTGGCTGCTGGGGCCCGCCCTGATGTTCGCCCTTGCCTGGATCTTCCTGCCGGACCTGCCCGAGTACCGCACCGGCCTGATTATCGTGGGCCTTGCCCGCTGCATCGCCATGGTGCTGATCTGGAACGATCTGGCCTGCGGCGACCGCGAGGCCGCCGCCTTCCTGGTGGCCCTCAACTCCGTCTTCCAGGTCATCGCGTTCGCCGCGCTGGGCTGGTTCTACCTCCAGGTGCTCCCCGCCTGGCTCGGCTTGTCCACCACGAGCGCGGAGTTCTCGATCTGGGCGATCACCGTCAGCGTGCTCGTCTTCCTCGGCATTCCCCTGCTGGCCGGCTATCTGTCCCGCCGGGTCGGCGAGGCCACCCGCGGCCGCGACTGGTACGAGAGTCGGTTCCTGCCGAAAATCAGCCCGTTCGCCCTCTACGGGCTGCTGTTCACGATCGCGCTGCTCTTCGCCCTGCAGGGCCGCCAGGTGATCGACCGCCCGTTCGACGTGGCCCTGATCGCCCTGCCGCTGCTGGTCTACTTCGCTGTCATGTTCGCCGCCGGATTCGCCACCGGCAAGCTCACCGGGCTCTCCTACGAGCGCACCACGACCCTGGCGTTCACCGCCGCCGGCAACAACTTCGAGCTGGCGATCGCCGTGGCCATCGGCACCTTCGGCGCCACCAGCGGCCAGGCCCTGGCGGGCATCGTGGGCCCCCTGATCGAGGTGCCGGCGCTCGTCGCCCTCGTCTATGTGGCGCTGTGGCTGCGGCCGCGGCTGTTCTCAGGGGCCGCGGCGCAGGCATCCGTCGCAGCCGACACCGCCGTAACCGACACCGTCGTAACCGACACCGCCGTAACCGACGTCACCGACGTCACCGACGTCACCGCCGTCACCGCCGACCCGCTTCCCGACCGGGTCTGATCTCTGTACACCGCCCCGCCGTCCGCCCCC